>NZ_CANRLT010000067.1 GCF_947631555.1 uncultured Mailhella sp.
CGATACCGGGGGAACCATCGTAAAGGATGAATTCTTTTCCGGAAGCCGCGGCAAGTTCACGCGATTTCTGTTTAAGCAGGTCGATGATCCTGCCGGAATTTTCTTCGCCGGGGTAGAGGCAGGCGTGGACGAAGGGGCCGAAGCGGGTTTCCGAGATACGCCACTCTCCGCAGGTTTTTTCCGGGAAGTCGATGGCCTGGGCCGGACAAAGGCGTACGCATACGCCGCAGCCCTCACAGGCGAGCGGCGCGATGGATGGCCCGGGACGCACGGCTTCAAAGGCACAAAGACGTTCGCAGAGTCCGCAGTGCCGGCAGTCGCCGCCGCGGATGCCGGCCGTATGCCCGGAGACAAAGGGCTGAGCCGGGGACGGTGCGGGATCGAGGATAATGTGCAGGTCGGGCGCATCCACATCGAGATCGCAGAGTACAGCGTTCCCGGCAACGTGGGCAAGGCAGGCGCAGAACGAGGTCTTGCCCGCGCCGCCCTTGCCGCTGATGACGACAATTTCCTTCATCATGACCGGACTCCTTCTTTCCGAAGGCGCTGCGCCAGAGCAGCAAACAGGCCGTGCCAGTCTTCGGAGATGTCGCAGAGGCGTCCTCCTTGTGCGCCGTATTCCGCTGCCGTGCGGGAAAAGGGCACTTCCGCAAGCAGCGGGAGTCCGCGGCTTCGGCAGAAGTCGCGGAGCTGAGCATCGCCCGCTTCGTTACCCGGCATTTTGGCCCGGTTCATGACCACGGCGAGGGGAGCTTTGGCACGGGAGAAGGCCCGCACCGCGAGGGTAAAGTCGTGGAAGCCGAAGGGGGTTGGTTCCGCAGCGAGCAGGACAAGATCCGCACGCTGTACCACGGTCATGGCCGGGCAGCTCACCCCCGGCGGGCAGTCGATGAGCGTATCTCCGCCCCTGGCGAGATCGGACGCCCTGCGCAGGAGCGCACGCAGCAGCGGCGGCGTCATGGCTTCGCCGATACGCGTCCTGCCCATGAGGAAGGACCGGCCCGAGGCACTGCCTTCGGACAGCGTTCCCAGTTCACGGAAACCTTGGCGCAAGGCGTTTGCCGGGCAGACGGCAAAGCAGCCTCCGCAGCCGTGGCACATGTCGCCGAAAATTTTCAGGCGCCTGCCCAGTTTGGCGATGGCCTTGTACGAACAGATCTCGCGGCAGCGTCCGCACAGGGTGCAGGCTTCGGCATTCAGTTCGGGAACAGGCAGGGTAACGGCCTCTTCGCGGGAAATTTCAGGGTGCAGGAAGAGGTGAAGGTTTGGAGCCTCCACATCCGCATCCACGAGCAGAAGAGGGCGTTCCCATACGGGAGCGAGGGACGAAACGAGGCTGGTCTTGCCCGCGCCGCCCTTGCCGCTGGCCACGGCTATTCTCATGCCTGCCCCTGCCTGTTGGGAGCCGTGGCGAAGGAAAGCTCTCCGGCCAGAAATTTTTCCAGAGCCTGGCGCACGGTCACGCCGTCCAGATCCTGGCAAACCTTGATTTCTGCCGCTTCCAGCGCTTCAAAGGCTTTCGGTCCGACGTAACCGCTCAAAACCACGTCCACGCCTGCTTCGCTCATGCGTTCGGCGGTTTCTATGCCGGCGCCTCTGGCCATGACCTGTGATGCTCCGTTGTCCAGATAACGCGTCTGCATGGTCGCGGTGTCTACGATGACAAAGCCTCCGGCCCGTCCGAAACGCGGGTCGAGCTGGTCGTCAAGTTCCGGTCCTTCGCTGGAAATTGCCACAATAGCCATAGAGCTTTCCCCTGATGTGCGGCGTTCGCTCCTGCCGGAGCCGGCCGCCTTTTTGCACTTCTCCCCTCCGATGGAGAGCGCTTTGCCCGTGATGACGGCCTCGGCCACAATGTGCCGAGCCTCAGCCAGTATGCGGCCGAAGGTGTGCCGCGAAACTCCCATGAGGCCGGCCGCCTCGATACTGGTCATGCCTTCCAGATCGGCAAGGCGCAGCGCTTCGAAGCCCTCCATGTTCAGTGCGACTTCCTGAAGCTCCCGCAGCGGTATGCCGCGGGGCTTGAAATAGGAAGTCTGCGGTCTTCCTGTCACACGGCGGCAGAGCTTCGGTCTTGACATGGTGCGTTCCTTGTTTTGCTCAAATGAGCATAATCATTTTGTGGACAGCGTCAAGAGGACGGCGTTTTTTCCTGGAGAAGTCTGAGGCCGGAGAGATGGAGGACAAGAAGGTAATATACCTTCAGGAGAGGCAAAGAGCAGGGGATTTGCGGCAGTTATGCCTGGGAAGAGGATCAGGCCTTGCCGCCGGGAAGCAGTGTGGCCTTCTTTTCCTGTTCGATCTGTTCCGGGCTGCGATTGCGCAGACGAAATTCGTAGAAAAAGAGGATGACGGTGGAGAAGAGCAGGGGGACGAGGTAGTAGAGGACACGGAAGACCAGTATGGCGCCGAAGAGTCTGCGGGGATCTACGCCGTGGACAATATGCATGAGTATGGCTTCAAGCACGCCCACGCCGCCGGGGACGTGAGTCAGGACAACGGCCACCTGTGCGAAGAGGTAATTGGGCAGAAAGTCGGCGAAGGTGAGACTTGCGTGAACAGGCAGCAGAACGTAGAGGCAGGCCGCCGCCACCAGCAGATCCGCACAGGCCACACAGGTCTGCGCCAGAGCGAGGTGCAGTGAGGGGAGCGCAAATTCCTTTTTGAAAAGCATGATGGGGCGCTCTCTGGCCCAGCTGCAGAGGGCCAGATAGAGAACGCAGAGGGCGACAAGGAAGCCGCCCAGAGGCCGGATGTGGGCGGGGTCAATGCCCAGTTCCGGGGGAATATGGACGTTGGCGAAGAGCAGAACCCCACCGGCCAGCCCCAGTGCTCCGATCCAGAAGGTGACCGCCAGCATGAGTACCAGTCGGACGATGTCCAGGGGGTGGAAACCCCAGGCGCTGTACAGGCGATAGCGCACCGTAGTGCCGCCGAGCAGCGCACCGAGGTTGTAGCTCACCGCGCAGCCGGTGAAGGAAACCAAGGCCACACGGGGGAGGGGCAGGCGGCGGTGTATGGCGCGGACGGCCAGCCAGTCGTAGCCCACAAGGACGATGTAGTTGAGCACAACGAGCAGGACGGCGGCCAGAAGCTGGGAGGAACGTATGTGCAGTATGCTGTCGAGGATTTCTTCAAGGCTGTAGCTTCTGATCTTGTGGTAGAGCATCCAGCAGGCGATAACAAAGATGGCAGCTACCAGAAGTTTACCCAGGCTCGGAAGGAATTTTTTCATACGGTGCTTCCCGAAAGAAAGGAACGGAGAAGAAGCAGAACAGCCCTTGTCGGTTGCCAATCATAGCCCGATTAGGTCAGTATGGCAAGCCGATGAGCCGCTTTTCATCCCGACAGGGCGGGGTAAAAACGTGCGGCGGTTGACGCGTCCATTCCCCGTCGCTATTCTCGCTTCAAGAATATTCATATGGGGAGAAACCTGAAACGTGGGTCACAAGAAGCTGTTTCCAGAAGATTCCGCCGTCCTTGAGGCGCAGTCCGTCATCGATGGAGAGGCACTGCCGGAAGAGAAGCCGCGCTCCGTCCGTGGGCCTTCCGCCCTTGAGACAGCCCGCAGGGCGTCTTCAGACAGTTTGCGCCGTCTGGGAGAAGCCTGGCTGGATCAGCTTTTGGCCGTGCGCGGTCTCTCGCTCATGACCATCTCTTCCTATCGGCAGGATCTCGCGGCACTGGCCGAATTTTTTGAAGAGAGCGGGGAAGCGCAAAGCTCCGCCCGTCAGATTCTCGCAGCGCTGGACGATGAACAGATGCTTCTCTTCGTGGTCTGGCTGCGGCAGCGGGGCGACGGCAAGCGCACTCTGGCGCGGCGGCTTTCCTGTCTGCGTAGTTTTCTCGGCTGGTGCGTCGAGCAGGACCTCATGACAGGCAATCCTGCCGCGTTGCTGGACGGGCCAAAACTTCCTAAGGTTCTGCCCAATGTACTCTCATTGGACGAAGTCATGGCGCTTCTCGCCGCGCCCGATCTCCATACAAAGCTTGGACGCCGCGACAGAGCCATGCTGGAACTCATGTACGCTTCGGGTCTGCGAGTTTCCGAGCTGGTGAACCTGCACCCTCTGGATCTCGACCTTCAGGCTGGATGCGTGCGCGTCTTCGGCAAGGGCAGAAAGGAACGCATTGTGCCCATGCACAGCCGGGCCCTGACCGTTCTTGACGATTACCTGCAGCGTGTACGCCCCGAATTTTACCCCAGAGACAGCCGCGTCTTTCTCAACCGCTCCGGCACAGGGCTGACCCGGCAGGCCGTATGGAAGCTTATCAGACGCTATGCGGCACAAGCGGGCATACAGCGCGATATTTCTCCGCACACTATGCGTCATACCTTCGCCACGCATCTTCTGGAGGGCGGAGCGGATCTGCGCACCGTTCAGATGCTGCTGGGGCACACCGACCTGGCCGCCACGGAACTCTATACCCACGTCCGTTCCGACCTGCTTTCCGACGTGTATCACCGCTGCCACCCGCGCAGCGGCGGACGGGAACTGCCCGACCCGGCGGATGGCATGCCCTCGCTGGAGGAACTGGCGGCGCTTTCCGACAAAGGAGCTTTTCATGCCTGAAACCATCATCACCTGTCACAGCAACGCCGACAGCGATGCCCTTGCCGCGCTTGTGGGAGCCGGTGTCCTTTATCCGGATGCTTGTCTCCTCTTCCCCGGCTCGCAGGAAAAGCAAATACAGGAATGCTACGATGAAATCGTTGCGCCGCTGTTTCCCTGCGTATCCAGCCGTGATTTGGAGCCGGAGCAGGTGAAGCGCCTCGTCGTGGTGGACGCTCACATGAGCGCACGGCTTCAGCATGTCAAGAGTCTCCTGGAGCGCGAGGATGTGGAGATCCACATTTGGGATCATCATCCCCTGAACGAGGACGAGGACGAAGAAGGCAGAATCAATGCTGCCTTTTCCCGTATCGAGAAGGTGGGCGCCGCCTCAACGCTCATCGTCGAGGAACTGCAACGGCGCGGACTCACCCTTACCTGCGAATACGCAACGCTCCTTGCTGCGGGCATTTACGGAGACACTGGATCCTTTCGCTATTCCTCGGTCACACCGCGGGATTTTCAGGCCGCGGCCTGGCTTGTGGGCATCGGTGTGGATCTGCCCGCCGTCAGCCGCATTATTTCTGTCGTCATGGGCCGGGAGCAGCTCAAGATCCTTTCGGAAATGCTGGAAAACACGGAAGTCCGCGATATTGGCGGCGAGATATTGGCCGTGTCCTCCATGCCGAGCGAAGGCTTTCTGGACAATTTTGCCATGCTTGCCCCGCGCATCATGGAAATCGAGAAGTGCAGTGCGCTTTTCGCACTTGCCTCGATGGAAGACAAGGTGCAGGTGGTGGGGCGCAGCAGTTCTCCGCGTGTGGATGTGGGGGAAATCTGCCGTATGCTCGGCGGCGGCGGACATCACTACGCGGCTTCGGCCTCAGTGAAGGACAGAACACTGCCCCAGATTCGGGACTTTCTGCTCATGAAGGCGTCCGTGCTGGCCAACGCCGATGAGAACGCGGGCCGGCTCATGTCCAGTCCTGCAGTGGGTGTCTATGAGAACGCCAGCATCAGTGACGCTCTTTCCCTCATGAACCGCTACGGACTCAAGGCCGTGCCAGTGTTCAGCTGCAAGGAGCGGATCTGCTCCGGCATACTTTCCCAGGACATAGCGGCCAAGGCTTCGGGGCACGGGCTGGGGCACGTCGATACCAGCGTCTATATGCTCCAGACCTTCCAGGTGGTGACGGCCTCGTCCGGACTTCAGGAACTCGTGGACATCATGATTGGCGGCCGTCAGCGGCTTATCCCCGTGGTGGCGGGAGAGGACGTCGAAACCGGCAAAGACCTTGGCAGCCTTTCGGAAGAAGAGGCCGAGGCACGGCGTCAGGAAATCCTTGTCCGGCGTTCCACCATCGGCGTGGTCACGCGAACGGATCTCATCCGGCTTTTCATGGGCGAACACGCGGCACACATCCCTCCGGTGAGCCATCGTTCCCGCAAGGAGCGCAACCTTGCGTCGATTCTGCGCAAGTGGATCCCGGGAGTCTGCGTGGATTTCCTTGCTCTTGCCGGTGAAGCGGCTCACGATATGGGCATCTCGGCCTATGCCGTTGGAGGCTTTGTGCGGGATCTTGTCATGGAGCGCAAGGGCCTGCACTGGCCGGAAGTGGACATTGACCTTGTTGTGGAGGGCGACGCTCTCGACTTCGCGCACCGTCTGGCCATACATCTCAAGGGGCGTGTGCGTGAACACAAGGAGTTCATGACGGCCATGCTGACCTTCCCCGTGGAGAGCCTGAACAAGGAATCCGCAAAGCGCGGTCAGGGGCATTTTCCGGACAGCGTGGAAGCCAAGGTGGACATTGCCACAGCCCGACTTGAATTCTATACCGAACCGGGCGCTCTTCCGCAGGTGGAGCGCAGTTCCATCAAGATGGATCTCTACCGGCGTGATTTTTCCATCAACGCCATGGCCATGCGCCTGAATCCCGGAGAATTTGGCCAGCTTGTGGATTTCTTTGACGGCCAGGACGACGTGCGCAACAAGAGGATCAAGGTACTCCATGCGCTCAGCTTCGTGGAAGACCCCACGCGCGTATTCCGCGCTGTCCGCTTCGAACAGCGCTACGGTTTTCGCATGGGCGTTCAGTGCGAGCGTTTTGCCCGCAACGCCGTGGACGATCTGCACCTTCTCCGCTACTTGTCCGGAGGGCGCATCACCCATGAACTGGAACTCATGATGGAAGAGCGGAACATGCACCTTGCATTTTTCCGCATGGCTGAACTGGGGATACTGGCAGAAGTCCACCCGATCCTGGCGATCGACAACGAGAAGCGCGAGACCATCGAACGCCTGCGCAAGGTGCTGGAATGGTACTCGCACATGTACCTGCCGGAGAAGCCCGATCTGCTCATGATCATGCTTCTCGTGCTTTCCCGCCGCGCGCCGGCTTCGGATCTGGAACAGGTGCTGGCCCGGCTTCAGTTCTCTGAGAAAAGGAAGCGGGACACGCTCTTTGCCCGAGGCGTCATCATTTCCGCACGGCAGGGGCTGGCCCGCTGGGAGAAGAACGATGGACCCGTCAGTGACCTGCACCGTCTGCTGGCGCGTGCACCCCTGGAAGTTCTCCTCTATCTCCTCACCCGTGAGGACAAGCCTGAGCTGCATGAAAAACTGACGCGGTACATTTATCAGGGCAGACAGATGAAGGCCGGCATCAACGGCGACGACCTTGTGCGCCTGGGCCTGAAGCCCGGTCCCATGTTCGGCCGCATTCTGGAAGAAGTGCTGGCGGCGTGCCTGGATGATGAGACGCTGAACCGCGAAAAGCAGCTTGAACTGGCGGCAAACCTGGCGGTTCGCTTCACGCTGGAGGAAGAGGGGAAGGAAGTTCAGAAAAAGGGAGACAAGCGCTGAATGGCGGCCCATCGGCACTAGGTGGACTGTATGGCCGGCTGGCCTTTTTCACAGACGCCGGCTCAGGAGCGGAGCAGCCGCTGCGGGTTCTGTACCCTGCGGGTTTTTCCCTTCGGGCGCACTTTCGGGCGGGAAGAGAATATCGTACACCGCCTTGGTGACAGGCCCAGCCACCGCGCCTCCGCCTCCGCCGTGTTCGATCATGGTGACGACGACGACCTTTTTCCCATCCTTTTCGCCCCATGAGCCGATCCAGGCGTGATCGCGCTGCCGGAATTCCATCTCCCAGCTTTTAATGCGGCGCTCGCCGATCTTGACTACCTGCGCGGTGCCGGTCTTGCCGCCGATGCGCATATCCGGGCGTTTGAGGATGCGGGCTGTGGCCCCAGGCGCTTCCACGGTCTGAACCATGGCCTTTTTCAGCCACTCAAGATGCGCTGGAGAAAGAGGCGTGCGCGCGGCGACCTCCCGCGGGGCATCGGCGACAAGCTGGGGTTTGAGCAGAAAGCCGCCGTTGACGATGGAAGAGAGAAACACCGCCGTTTGCAGGGGGGTCACGAGGACGTGTCCCTGACCGATGGAGGCGTTGACGGTGTCGCCTTGCTGCCAGGCTTCACCAAAGCGCCGCTGCTTCCACGCCCGCGAAGGCACGAGCCCCGAAGTCTCGGAGGGCAGGTCTATGCCTGTGGGCCGGCCATAGCCGCAGGCGCGGGCAAAGGCTTCCATCTTGTTGATGCCCATCTTGAGGGCCATGCTGTAAAAATACACGTCGCAGGAATAGATGAGCGCGTGTTCAAGATCCACATTGCCGTGTCCCCAGGCATTCCAGCAGCGGAAGGTACGATCACCGAGGGTGAAGGAGCCTGGGCAGAACACCGTTTCTCTGGGCGAAACGCCGTGTTCCAGCAGCATTCCCGCCATCATGAGCTTCCACACGGAACCGGGAGGGTAGGCACTCTGGATGACACGGTTCTGGAGCGGGAAGCGTGGGTCGCTGCGCAGGGCGTTCCAGTCGCGCACGGAAAGGCCGCCGATGAATATATTGTTGTCGTAGGCGGGACGCGTCACCAACGCCAGCAGTTTGCCGCTGTCCGGTTCCATGACCACCACGCTTCCCGAATAGTCGCCCATAGCCTTCATCACGGCGTGCTGAAGGCGGGAGTCGATGGAGAGTGTCACATTCTGGCCCATGTGCGGGGATTCCATGAGTGTGCGGCTGAGCGGGCGTCCCAGCACGTCCACTTCAAGGCGGTAAAGCCCCTTTTGCCCGCGCAGGCGTTTTTCCAGAATGGCTTCCAGCCCCTGACGTCCCACCATGTCCCCTAGGGAAAGTCCGGCATCTGCTTCAAGCTCGTTTTCGCTGGCTTCGGCCACATAGCCAAGGATGTGAGAAAAGGCTTCGCCTTCAGGGTAATAGCGGCGGGAATGGGTAACCACATTCAGTCCGGGCCATTTGTACAGTTCGGCCTCGATGGGGGCCACCTGCTCGAAGGGCATGTCCGTGAGCAGAAGAATGGGGTCAAAGCTGCGGCCCTTGCTTCGATCCTGTTCGTAGCGGGCGGTGAGGCGATCCAGAGGCACCCCCGTCCAGGCGCTGACCTGGGCCAGCGCCGCCGGGATGTCGGGGCAGTATTCGCGCACCAGGGAAAGTCCGTAGGCCGTGCGGTTCTCGGCGATCAGCTCTCCGCGCAGATCATAAATTTCGCCTCGAGGGGCAAAGATGCGTTCGTAGCGCAGCCGGTTTTCCTGAGCCTTGACCACATAGTCCGCCCCACGATGGATTTGCAGATACCAGAAGCGGGCGCAAAAGGTAACAAAAAGGAGAGCGATGCAAAACTGCAGCAGGATCAGTCCGTTTTTCGGCGGCTGGTATTCGTCGCGTTTAGGCTCGACCTTCATGGATCGCTATCCTGTACAGCGTGGAGGCCGCCCACCAGAGGAGAGGCGTGAAGAACGCCTGCATGACGCATTCCGTGCGCAGTGCGGCGGCCTGCCAGGGAATATCCTGAAGCGAAGCGGCGAGGGCAAAGGTGAAGTAGTGTGCAGCGGCGAGTGCCGCGCCGAGCAGGACGACAAAGAGCGTACTCTTGCCCTCGAAGAGACTGCATGCCGCGTAGAAGGAGAGGAAGGTCAGGATGTAGAGGAGAAAGGTGCTGCCGAAGCTCATGCTCCCCATGCCTTCCTGGAGGACAAGAAACACGGCGGCGAGGCACAGGGAGCGCATAAATTGGCGTTGCTGCAAGGCGAGGAGCAGTCCGGGAAGCAGAAAGTCCAGGCCGGGCACAAGCGACTGCAGGGCGATGGCGAGGGCTGCGTAGAGTATCCACCAGCCGGCAATGATCCAGCTCATGGCTGGGCCTCGGCGTTTCCGGGCAGGTCTTCAGAGAGTTCAGCCTCATTCTGTACCGCATCACGCCGGGTGTAAACTTCATCGGATTCCGGGGCGATGGCTCCTTCGGGTCGCTGAAGCAGCAGCACTTCTTCCAGACTCCGGAAGTCCACGAGCGGTTCTGCCTGGATTTCAAGTACCGAGGCTCCGGAACGGGAGGCCGCGCCCGTAGAGATGGCCGTGACCCGCGCCACGGGAATACCCTTGGGAAAGGCCGAATCCACGCCGGAGGAGATGAGCAGTTCGCCCGTCTTCACTGGAGAATTCTGGCGCACGAATCGCAGTTCGAGAGGAAGTCCCGGCCCGCCGCCGGCAAGTATGCCCTGCACTCGGCCTTCGGAGGTGACCACGGAGACTCGGGAACCCGTGTCCGTGAGCAGCAAAACAACTGAGGTACCCGGGCCGGACTTGAGTACCCGGCCCACCAGCCCTTGCCAGGAGGAGACGGGTGTACCGGGAGAAGCACCGTTGAGATAGCCGGAGTTCAGCATAATGGTGCTGAGGGCCGCGTTCGGACCCATGCGCCAGGCAAGGACGTGTGCCGCCCGTGCCTGCCAGGCCTCGGGGTAGCGCAGATGGAGCAGACGGCGAAGGCGTTGCAGTTCGGCAAGATCTTCTTCAGCGTTGTGCAGCCGGGCTTCCAGCAGGCGCACGCGGTTCTTCAGCGCGTCGTTCTGTACCTTGACGCCGCGCAGATCGGCATAGTGATCCCAAAGGCTGACGACGGAGTTCTCCATCCCCCGAATCATGCGCATGACGCCGCCCGTGAATTCCAGGCCGACGTTGGCGCAGAAACGATCCCAATGTCCTGTACGCTGGTTCCAGGTGTAAACGCCGAGGAACAGCAGCATACAGCATACAATGAGAAAAAAGATACGGCGGGGTATCACCAGAGGTCGTGCTCCTGAAGACCCGCGGAGCGCGGCAGGAAGGATGGCGGGCGCGGGGCCGGAAAGAAGGAAAGCACCTCTCTGCCGAAGCAGCAGGGAAGGTGCGTCTGACTATTCAGTGCAGACTTCGTGCATGGTATGCAGGTTGTCCAGCGCTATGCCCGTACCCATGACCACGGTGGCGAGGGGGTCGTCCACGCTGAAAATGGGCAGAGCAGTGTCTTCGCGCAGGAGCTGATCCAGCCCCTTGAGCAAGGCGCCGCCGCCGGTGAGCACGATGCCGCGTTCCACGACGTCAGCGGCGAGTTCCGGAGGCGTCTGCTCCAGAGCCTGGCGCACGGCCTGAACGATGGCGTCTACCTGTTCGGAAATGGCCTTGCGCACTTCTTCGGAAGTGATGATGATGGTCTGCGGGATGCCGGTGACGAGATCGCGGCCCTTGACTTCAATCTGCTTTTCTTCCTCCATCGGGTAGGCGGAGGCGATCTGAATCTTGATGTCTTCCGCCGTGGATTCGCCGATGAGCATATTGTACTTGCGTTTCACATGGCGCAGAATGGCTTCGTCCATCTTGTCACCGCCTACGCGGACGGAGCGGGAATACACGATGCCGGACAGGGAAATGACGGCGACTTCCGTCGTGCCGCCGCCGATGTCCACAACCATGTTCGCGGTGGGTTCCTGAATGGGGAGGTTTGCACCGATGGCCGCAGCCATCGGTTCCTCGATGAGGTAGACTTCACGCGCGCCGGCGCTCAGGGCGGATTCCTTCACGGCACGCTTTTCCACCTGCGTGATGCCGGTGGGGACGCAGACCATGATGCGCGGGCGTACCAGACGGCGTTGATTATGGACTTTGGAGATAAAATAGCGGAGCATGGCTTCCGTCACCTCAAAGTCGGCGATGACGCCGTCCTTCATGGGACGGATGGCGCTGATGTTGCCCGGGGCGCGGCCGAGCATACGCTTGGCTTCGGCGCCGACGGCCAGCACCTGATTGTTGCCGTGGCGGTCTTTTTTGACGGCAACCACGGAAGGTTCGCGAAGGACGATGCCCTTGCCCTTGACGTAGACGCAGGTGTTCGCCGTGCCAAGATCAATGGCGAGGTCGTTGGAAAAAATACCCAGAAGGAGATCGAAGATTTTGGCCATGAACGCGTTCTCGACTCGGAATATTAAGGTAGAAAAGATGTATGGTTCTAGTCACAGAATCGGGTAGCTGTCAATATGAAAAACGTGATGCGTTTCCGCAGTCTGGATGCCTGGCTTCAGAGCCGCCACGGGGAAAAGGTGCTGAAAATCCCCCTGGATGCAGGCTCCGGCTGCCCGAATCGGGACGGAACCCTGGGAAAGGGCGGCTGCACTTTCTGTAATCCTCTGGGCGCAGGAACCGGCATGGGGCGGGAGAGTTTTGCCGTGCAGTGGGACAGGTGGCGGGCACGGCTGTCACAAAGTCCGCGGAGCAGGCGTGTGGAGCACTTTCTGGGCTATATCCAGTCCTTTACGAACACCTACGGCCCGGCCTCGCGTCTTTGCGCTCTCCTTGATGCCCTCGCTCCGCTGCCCGGTCTTGTGGGGGCGAGCCTTGGCACACGGCCCGACTGCCTGGATGAAGAGAAGATGGCGATTCTGGCCGGAGTGCCCTGGGAGGACTTCTGGCTGGAAATCGGTGTCCAGTCCTGCCGTGATGAGACGCTCTTTCGCATACGCCGCGGGCATACGGTGAAGCAGGCGGAAGAGGCCATAGCACTGGCCGCCGCCTTCGGCGTGAAGGTCTGCGTTCATCTCATGGCCGGCCTGCCCGGAGAAAGCGGGGATGACTTTCTGGACACGGTGCGTTGGGCGGCCGCGCAGCCGGTGCAGGGCGTCAAGCTTCACAACCTTTACGTTCCCGCTGAAACCGCCCTGGCCGAAGACTGGAGTGCAGGGCGCTATCAGCCGCTCTCTCAGGAAGATTACGTTGAACTTGCGGCGCGGGCACTCACGCTTCTGCCTTCGTCCTTCGTTATCCACAGACTGGCGGCGGATCCCGCCCGGGGGGAGCTGCTCGCCCCGGGCTGGGCTGCGGAAAAGGGCCTAGTTCTCCTCGCCATACGGCGGATGCTGGAGTACAACGACTGGTGGCAGGGCAGGGCGTGTGACGTTCCCGCAGCCAGTCCCTTCGAGTCTGAGGATGGAAAAAGCCAGACTGCATGAGACCGGCTTCCGTGCCCTGCGTTCAGGCCGGCTTCACGTCAAGGCGTTCCCGGATCCAGCCGGGAATGGCCACGGGACGGCCCTCTAGCGAGGTGAAGGCGTGGAAGGTCATGCCCTCGCACAACACGTCGGAGCGGCTTTCATCAAGGATCTCGTACTGGAAGCGGATGGACGCCCGCCGCCACTCCGCAATCCAGACATGGATCTGGATGACGTCGTCATAACGGGCTGGTCTGCGGTAGCGGCACTGCACTTCCCGGACGGGAAGGGCGAAACCGGACTGTTCGATCTCCCGGTAACTCATGCCGCAGGCACGGCAGAGCGCATTGCGCGAGCGTTCGAAGTAGTGGAGATACTCGGCATGATAGACAACGCCCATAGCATCGGTTTCTCCGTAGGAGACGCGGTGGGCGAGCCATGTTTCAGTGCGCATTGCGTCCATCTCTTCCCCGTGCGGCGCATCATCACATGCCCTTGATGACCGCAGGCCCGCTGGGGCACTGGCACACGGGCATGACTTCGATGCGGTTGATGTTTACATGAGCCGGAGTTCCGGCGATCCAGAAGATGATGTCGGCAATGTCCTGCGGGGTGAGCGGCTCTGTACCTTCGTAGACTTTGGCGGCGCGTTCGCTGTCCCCGTGGAAGCGTTCGAGGGAAAATTCGCTTTCCGCAAGACCGGGTTCGATGTTGGTCACGCGGATGTGCTTGCCGAGAAGGTCGGCGCGCAGAGCCAGGGCGAACTGCTTAACAAAGGACTTGGTGCCGCAGTACACGTTGCCGCCACCGTAGGAATAGTTGCCCGCCACGGAGCCGATCATGAAGATGTGGCCGCGGTCGCGGGCAACCATGCCTGGCAGAATGGCGCGGGTGGCGTAGAGCA
>NZ_CANRLT010000068.1 GCF_947631555.1 uncultured Mailhella sp.
TTATAAGTTCGGTCTGTTGTCGACTATCTAGTCTGCTGCGTCTTTCATACATGCTGCTATCCTAGCTCTTTTTTCTTGCCTAGGACAGCCCCAAAGTTTTTTGACCCACAGCCCTTGCTGGGGCTTTTAACCAAAAACGTGCCGAAGCAGAACATGCTCCGGCACGTTCTCATTTCTCGTGCGCCTTCACAGAAAACTTGTCTGCGATACTTCGGCGCAAAAACGATGTGATACTTGCAGTTCCGCTTCGTATGCGATAATTTCTTCGTGTCACTCATCGTGACCTCCTTTTGATTTGCTTCTGATGCAGTTGTCAGACCGCACCTCTTTCTTAGCAAATCAAAAGGAGTTTTTATAACATACTTATAACTTTAAGTTTTTTTGAACCCCAGCCTAGCTGGGGGGCGTTTAACCAACAAAGAATCCCAAAGCGTTATTGGACTTTGGGATTCTTCTTCAGAGCCAAATATGGCTCCCCGAGACGGACTTGAACCGCCAACCTAGTGATTAACAGTCACCCGCTCTGCCTATTGAGCTATCGGGGAAGGTGGCAACCTGCAGTTGCAAGGATGTTCTTAGTCGTTTTTACAGAGGCCGTCAAGCGTTTTTTTCACAGGCAGCGCTTTTTCCCGCAAAAGGCTGCGGCGTTCCGCAGAGAGGACGCAGCGCAGGGTTTGAAGGCAGAATGCTGCCGCCGCGTCCTATGGTCACCACCTCAAGGGGGATGTCCCGGTCGGAACGGGCTGCGGCTTCGCGCACGGCCTGTTCCATGCCGCCGCAGCAGGGCACGTCCATGCGCACCACCGTCACGCTGCGCACACTATTCCCGCGCAGTATCTCACCCAGCTTTTCGGCGTAGTTCACGCCGTCCAATTTGGGACAGCCTATGAGCGCCACGCGGCCGCGCAGAAAGCGGCGGTGGAATCCGGCAAAGGCGTAGGCCGTGCAGTCGGCGGCCACCAGCAGGTCGGCGTTCTGGAAATACGGCGCAGTGAGCGGCGCAAGTTTGATCTGCACCGGCCACTGGCGCAGTTCGCTCTTCCCGTCTTCCCCAGCTCCGGCGGAAAGTGTGCGCCCCTGCCGCTCCAGGTGCTCTTTGACGGCTGCTTCGTCGTAGGCTCCGGCCTCGCGAAAATCAAAGGAGATGGCCCCGGCGGGGCAGGCGGGCAGGCAGTCGCCCAGCCCGTCGCAGTAATCGTCGCGCACCAGGTGCGCCCTGCCGCCCTGCATGACTATGGCGCCCTCGTGGCAGGCGGCGGCGCAGAGTCCGCAACCGGTACAGGCTTCTTCATGGATACGGATGATCCTTCTGTGCATGGCTATGAACTCCCGAACGCGGCTTTTTCCGCGTGAAACAGGTGAAACCAATGACGGCTCCCTCACGGTTTCGAAGTCGTGCGGTGCGGGGATGCCGCTCGCCGGAAAAAATAACTCCGAACCCGCCTTGCGCAAGTAGGCAGTTCTGTTTTTTTCACGGCACAGGCCGGATCTCCCGCAGGTTTTCGGGACTTCCCCGCTCTGGCTTACTACGCGCGCAGCTCGCGATAAGAGTCACGCAGGCTGTCGAGAATAGCTTTTTCCACCGGGGAAAGCAGGTGCTGATGCGGATAAATGAGGCAGTTCAGTCCGGGCATGGGGCAGCCTTCGACAAAAAGGGCTTTCAGGCTCCCCGAAGGGATATTGGGATTCTTGACAACGCTGCGTGGAAAAACAGCAGCGACTCCGGCATCGCTGCGCACAAGATTGAGCAAGCTTTCCTGCTTCGTTCCATAATAAGGCGCGTGCCCACGAGAAAAATACTGGTAAATCTTGCTGTAAAAAAAGCTGCTGTGATCGTCCCGAGGGTAAAGAGCAGCGGTAAACTCACGAAGCTGCTCCACGGTCAGCGTTGTTCCTGCGGCCAGCGGATGACCGCTGTTGATAATCACGGCGTAGTCGTCCTCGCCCATCACCTCGATGCTCAGACCGTTTTTTTCAAGAGCCGCACGGATATCATCCAGCTCGTCCGGGGGGATGGCTCCGCACAGCCCGATCATGGGTTCCTCCTTTACCATCTGCATAAGCTCGCCTTTTTTTCGCTCATTCAGCTCAACGGCAACGTTGGGGTAGCGTTCCTTGAGAAAAAGTACGGCTCTGTCCAAAATCAAATTGATCATGGATGAGGTGCCAACCAGCCGCACTGGCATACGGACTTCCGCATCGCAGTCGCGCAGGCTGTCCCAGCGCCCGCAGATATCAACGATCTGCTGCACATCACTTAAGATGGCTTGCCCGCGTGCGGTCAGCGCCACGCCGGATTTGGAACGGTTGAACAGGCTAAAACCGAGACTCTTTTCCAAGGAATTCAGGGCGGCAAGCAGAGACTGCTGCGTTATGTCAAGCTGTTGCGCAGCCTTGTTGATGGAGCCGCAGTGTACGATTTTCAAAAAATACTTGAACTGCCGTATGGTCATTCCGAGAACCGCACTCCTGTCTAAGTCATTCAGGGCAAACGTTCCGCAAAAAAACGCTAAGCCAGCATCGGAAAAATACGGAATTATAATATAATATCAATATATTATACAATACAGCCTTTTGACTGTAACTAGTAACAACATTCCTCTCCTATGCGCGCCTTTCCGATCCTGCTACTAAAAGACAATGCGGTCAAAAGGTTGACCCGGCCATCATGCCGTTTTCAACAAGGAGAGTATACCCATGAGTTCCCCGGTTTACAAGCAGCTCTACCCCAATCTGTTCACGCCTCTCACCATCGGCAATGCCACGTTCAAAAACCGCATTTTTGTGGCTCCGACGCACACGCCATTTTCCGCCGGGGTAAACAATTTATTGACACCGGAGGGACTCCGTTATTATGGAGGCTTTGCCAAAGGCGGTGCTGGCGCCGTACACATGGGTGAATCTCTGCTGGACAGGGTGAACAGTGCAGCTCACGACAGTCATCTGAACATTATTGATGAAGAATGCCTGAAGGCATACAACACCTATAATGAATACTGTCACATTTTCGGCGCAAAAACATCCATAGAATTCAACCATAGCGGCCACTTTGCCATGCCTGGCTTCGGCGACGGCAGCGATCCCATGTCCGCCATGGAAAGAACCATGCCCAGCGGCGTCCATGTCCGCGCCATGAACGAGGACGACATGGACTATGTTGCACATATTTACTGCAAGGCCGCAAACATGGCCAAACGTGCGGGTTTCGACATGATTCTGCTCCATTATGGTCACGGCTGGCTTATGGGCGGCTTTTTGTCCCCCATTTTGAACCAGCGAACGGACAAATATGGCGGCAGTGTAGAAAATCGCATGCGTTTTCCGCTCATGGTCATCGAACGGGTACGCAAAGTCGTGGGCAAGGACTTTCTCATCGAAGTCCGGCTGAGCGGAGATGAGTGCGTGCCTGAAGGCATCAAAATCGAAGACACCATAGAAAATGTGCGTATGCTCCAAGATTATGCCAGTCTGATCCACATTTCTACGGGAAATCGCTTTGTACCGTTCAGCCGCGCCATCATGCACCCAACACATTTCATTGAGGAAGGCCATAATGTGCACCTGGCTGCACAAGTGAAGAATACGCCGGATATCCACATTCCCATCGGCACACTGGGGGGCATAGACACTCCTGAATTTGCAGAAAAGGCTCTTGCGGAAGGTAAGGCGGACTATATCCTTATGGCACGCGGATGGATCGCGGATCCCGATTGGGCTAACAAGGCCCGCTGCGGCAGATCCGAAGATATTCGACCCTGTATCCGCTGTATGCACTGCTTGGATATTCCGTTAGGCAAACGGAACACCAGCGTACACAACATTGCCGACATTTTCGATGAATACCCTACCACCACAAGGCGTGCAGAATGTGCGGTGAATGTATACCATGGCAACGGCCAGTGCCGCCTCGACCTGCCGCCGGCGGGCAGCAAAAAAAAGGTGGTCGTCATCGGCGGAGGTGTCGCGGGGATGAACGCAGCCATCACTGCGGCCTCACGAGGACACGAAGTGACGCTCTTTGAAAAATCTGACGTTCTGGGCGGTCAGCTGGCAACCTACGCCCCGGCTATGTGGTTCAAGGCAGACAACATGGAGCGCTACCGCCGTTATCTTGAGATCCAGCTTCGCAAGGCTGCCATACGCCTGCGTCTTGGCAAAGAGGCCACGCCCGAACGTGTCGCCGCAGAAACACCAGATGCCGTTATCGTAGCCGTGGGCGCCATTCCCATCCGCCCCGCCATTCCCGGCCTAGACAGAAGCAACGTGTTTACAGCCATGGAAATTTTGGGGCAGGAACGGGAAAAACTCGGAAACGGCCGCATTGCCATCGTGGGCGGCGGCATGGTGGGCTGCGAAGTGGCGCTCCAACTTTCCCACCTTGGTTACGCTGCGGATCTCGTAGAAATGGCCCCGATTCTGGCACCCGACGGCATTTATACCGAACGTGTCCATACCATGTATCTCCTGGACAACGATCCGCGCATAACTGTGCATACCTCTACACGCTGCCTCGAGATCAACGATGAAGGGCTGGTGGTGGAAACTCCAAAAGGAAGCAGCGTTCTTCCGGCCGACGCCGTGGTAATCTGCGCAGGCATGAAACCCATGAGCGATGAGGCTCGCCGCTTTGATGGTCTAGCTTTCGATGTCATCCACGCAGGCGACTGCCGCAAGGTCGGCACCGTGGCTGACGCCACAGCATCGGGCTACGATGCCGCCGCAGTACTCTGACCCCAGTTATTTCTGCCCTTCCGTCTTACCGGGAAGGGCTGGCGTTTCTTTCCCGTCATTTCAAGAAACCGGAGGTCTTATGAACAAACGTTTTCTCATCGCTTTGGCCGCAGCTATGGCACTCTGCTTCACCATGCCCCAGCCGGCACAGGCAAAAACATGGAACCTGCGCTTCACCGGTTCGGACTTTGAAGCTCACCCCAGCGTAGCCAACGGCTTGCTGCCGTGGCTCAAGGAAATCGAAAAGGCCACCAACGGACAGGTAAAGATTCGTTACTTTGCCCCCAACACCATCTGCCCTGTCTCGGAAATCGTCACTTCCATCGAAAGCGGCGCCATAGACATGGGAGCCATAGATCACGCGCGCAATTCCGGGCGTTTTCCGCTGCACGACGTTTTTCTGCTGCCTTTGATTACGGGCAACTCCACGGCGCAGGGCATAACTGCATGGCGTACACTCCAGTCATCGCCCCTCTTGCAGAAAGAAATGGCTTCCGTCAAGGTACTCGGCTACTGGGGCGGCGGCTCCATGCAGGTACTGACCAAGGAGAAGCCCGTCACACGGCTTGAGGACATGAAAGGACTGCGCATGACCTGCCTGAGCAAACCCTTTGCTGATGCCGTCCAGTCGCTGGGCGCCAATCCCATCACCGTTCCGCTGCCGGACATCTACATGACGCTGTCGCGCAACTCGGCCGACTCGGCACTATTCTCCCTGCTGGCTTCCGGTTCTATCAAGATTCAGAATCTCATCAAGCATGTCACGATGGTGAGCCTGTGCAAGGATGTCCGCTTTGTGGGCATCAACAAGGAGCTATGGGACAGTTTCCCCCCGGATATCCAAAAGGCCATCGAAAGCACCTGCTGTGATGAAAAATGGGCCATGCGCATGTCTCAAACCATGGACAACGGAGACATCGCCGGCAAGGAACTGCTGACCAAGTCCGGTGCCACATTCCACACGCTGGACGCGGCAGAGTATGAACGCTGGGTCAAAGCCTGCGAACCACTGGACAAGGCATGGATCGACAAGGTCGTAGCTCTGGGCGTTTCCCGCAGTGATGCGGAAGCGCTGCTCGCGCAGGTACGCAAAACCGGTGCTGAAGTCACGGCTGAACTCGCCGGATCCTCTGCAAACTGAGAACATGAGGTATGACCATGGGTTCCAGTCTGGAACAAGCTGCTTATCGTCTGACTGCAGTGTCCCGAAGCGTTAACCGAGCCTTTCGCAAGCTCTCCGTTCTGGCTGCGGGCCTCATGGTCATACCCACCGTTCTGGATGTTTTCTGCCGTTTTTTCTTCAACAAATCACTTCTCGGTGCCATGGAACTTGTCGAGTTCTGCATGGTCATCCTGGTCTTCAGTACTCTCGGCTCCATTCAGGATGAACGCTCTCACATCCGCGTCACCCTCCTCACTGAACGCCTGTCTCCGCAAGTGCGGGACGCTCTGGAGATCGTTTCCACGCTCTGCCCTTTCCTGCTGTTCTGCCTTGTCGCCTGGTGCGTCTGCTGCAACGGAATCGCCAAATACGCCAACAATGAACTCAGCGGCATGCTCAGCGTTCCCC
Organism: uncultured Mailhella sp.; assembly: GCF_947631555.1. Lineage (GTDB taxonomy): Bacteria > Desulfobacterota > Desulfovibrionia > Desulfovibrionales > Desulfovibrionaceae > Mailhella. Next base: position 6,302 of record NZ_CANRLT010000068.1, read on the forward strand.
TTGCGCCCTTCATCCTGTATGGAGCGTTGGGCTGTGCCCTTTTTGCCCTTGCCCTGTTTGCAAATTTTCTGTCTGTCACGGCGCACATTCTGGCGAAGCACATGCCTTTCACCTTCCTCTGCGGCATAGTGCTCAGTCTCCTGCTGCTCTCACTGCCGTTCCTGGTACGCGGCACAAGCGTGGCGGACAGCTACGCATTGCTCGGCTCCCTTGGCATGGTTATTCTCATGGCCTGCATCCTGCTGGGTATGCCCATAGGCCTTGCCATGGCGCTCATGGGCTACATCGGTATGCTCGTTATTTACCCGAATTTCAGGGCTTCGTTCTCCATGCTGGGGGTCAATCCCTATACCGTCGCTTCAAACTATACCTATACCGTAGTGCCCATGTTCATCCTCATGGGTGAATTGGCCATGTACAGCGGCATCAGTCAGGATTTATTCAACGCCGCCAACATATGGCTCGGCCGGCTACCCGGCGGACTTGGCATCGCCACAGTCAGCGGCTGCGCGGGGTTTGCCGCTGTGTCGGGCGACTCCATGGCTACAGCCGTCACCATGGCTTCTGTCGCACTGCCAGAAATGCGCAAAAAACATTATTCGCCCGGTCTGGCCTGCGCTACTCTGGCCGCAGGTGGAACCCTAGGCATACTCATTCCGCCAAGTACGGGCTTCATTTTCTATGCTCTCGTCACCGAGGTCTCAATCGGAAAACTCTTCGTGGCCGGTATCGTTCCGGGCATTCTGCTCACCCTCATGTTCATTTCGGTGCTGCTCTTCATCGCTCACCGCCATCCAGAATGTTCCCCTTGTGGCGAATCCTCTACCTTTATGGAAAAAATTCGCTCCCTCCGTGGCATTTTCGCCATGCTCGCCCTGATTTTCCTCATCCTTGGCGGCATCCTCATGGGCTGGTTCAGCCCGAACGAAGGCGGAGCCGTCGGCGCGGCCGGAACCCTGCTCTACGCGCTTTGCCGCCGCCGTCTCTCTCTGAACGACTTCCTCAAGGCTCTCGAATCCACGGTGGACGTCACTGGCCGGCTTTTGCTCATACTCATCGGCGTGAGTATTCTGGGTGCCTTTCTCGCGGCCACGGCTCTGCCCTACGACCTTGCTGATGCCGTGGTCAGTCTGAACGCCAACCGTTACATCCTCCTCGCCGCCATCGTCATATTCTATATTGTCATGGGCTGCCTCATGAACGTCATCCCCATGATACTGCTTACCCTTCCCGCCATCTATCCCACCATCACGGAACTGGGCTTCGATCCGGTGTGGTTCGGCGTGGTCGTCGTCATCCTCATGGAAGCAGGGCAGATCACTCCCCCCGTGGGAATCAACGTTTTCGCCCTGAGCAGTGTCGCTACCGATATTCCTATGTCCAGCATTTTCCGCAATGTCATTCCTTTTTTCTTCGCCATGCTTCTTCTCGTTTTCCTGCTCACTGTCTTCCCGCAGATAGCCTTGTGGCTGCCCTCCATCCTGTTTCGAACCCCATAAAAGCGCAGTGTTCGGAAAAAAGACTGAAAAAAGGATCCGAAACATGGCGAGTCTGTCCATGTCCCGGATCCTCGTTTTTCTCAAGACACACTTCCCTCAGGCGGGGAAGCATCAGAGGATGAACTGGCGCAGATCCACGTCCTTCTTCACGTCTTCCAGACGGCCGGCCACATAGTCCTTGTCAATGACGACGTGCTCGCCTCTGCGTTCAGGCGCCTCAAAGGAAATGTCCGCAAGGATCTTCTCAAGGATGGTGTACAGCCGCCGAGCGCCGATATTTTCCTGACGTGCGTTGGTGTCCTCCGCAAACGATGCAATTTCGCGCAGGCCGTCTTCGGTGAAGTCAAGCTGCACGCCCTCGGTGGACAAAAGCTCGCGGTACTGCTTTTGCAGGGAATTGTGCGGTTCCGTCAAAATCCGGTAAAACTCGCCGCTGCCCAGAGACTGGAGTTCCACGCGCAACGGGAAGCGGCCCTGAAGTTCGGGGATGAGATCGGAAGGTTTGCTGAAATGGAAGGCCCCCGCAACGATGAACAGGATGTGATCCGTGTGGATCATGCCGTGCTTGGTATTGACCACGCAGCCTTCCACCACGGGCAGAAGGTCGCGCTGCACACCTTCCCGCGAAATATCGGAGGAGCGGTGCTGGCCCGCGCCGCCGGAGATCTTGTCGATTTCGTCGATGAACACGATGCCGCTCTGTTCCACGCGCTCACGGGCGATCTCGATGATGCGGTCGTCATCTATCAAAGCATCCCGCGCCTGTTGCAGCAGAATGTCGTAGGCGGCTCTGGTCTTCATGCGCTTTTTTTTCGTCTTCGGCGGCATGAAGCGGCTCATCATACTCTTCATCTGGCTGCCAAGGGAGGCGTTGTCCATGCCAGGAATCGCGAACATGTCCATCTGCGGCGACTGTTCGGTGACTTCGATCTCCACTTCATGGTCGTCCAGATGCCCCAGCTTCCACAGTTTGCGGATCTTTTCCCGCGTGCCCTCGCGGGAGGCGTCAAGCCCGCTGCCCGGGAGCAGAAGTTCCATAAGGCGATCTTCGGCCTGAGCTTCGGCCTGCGTTGCAACGCGCTGGCCCTCTTCGTCGCGAACCAGCTTGATGCCTATTTCCATGAGATCGCGTATCATGGATTCCACATCCCGGCCCACGTAGCCCACTTCCGTGTATTTGGTGGCTTCGACCTTGATGAACGGCGCGCCGGTGAGCTTTGCCAGACGCCTGGCGATCTCGGTCTTGCCAACACCCGTCGGACCCATGAGGATAATGTTCTTGGGCGCGATCTCATCCCGCAGGGCGGGGTCGAGCTGCTGACGGCGCCAGCGGTTGCGTATGGCCACAGCAACCATGCGCTTGGCCTGCTCCTGTCCGACGATATATTTATCCAGTTCGGCCACGATCTGCCGGGGCGTCAGCGTCTTCATAAGGCGTATTCTCCTTTTTTGAAACTATAGGTTCGTTGTCAAAAAAGGGAAGACGCTCCGTTCATAATTTTTTTACGCTCCGGGAACGACTGCGGAGCGGCGTTCAGCGCTTATCAGTCTTCGCATACGGCTGAAGCTGCGTGCCGCAGCAGGAAGCCTTTTTCCCGCCGCCGCACGAGGAACAGCCGCACCCGCAGCCGCCCCTGCCCGCGACAGAACGACGGATATGGCGGACGACATAGACCAGAGCCAGCAAAAAAATGATTCCGACGGCAATACCCTGCATGGAAACCTCCAGGATTCAATGGCCACCCGGCAAGGTGACGAAGCCCTTTTAGCAGAAATGAAAATCGTTTTCAACAAACTTTTTTTGCCCTCTGTGGAGGGAATGCGCGGCGCTTGCGGGCGGATTTCTTCCCCATGCCGGCGCTCCGGCGCTGCAGGAGACTTTGTGACGTCTGAGCCGCCGTGCGGGGAAAATCTGAAATCAGCAGGGCTGCCCCGTGCGTGAACGGATACTCAGTCCGACAACTTTCTGGAATGCCATAACTGGTTTTGTCCCCGTGCGCGGGGGAATACTGAGACCAACGGCAACGTCCAGCAGATACTCGAGTTTTGTCCCCGTGCGCGAGGGGAATACCGCTTCCTGCGCACCTTCGGCAAAGCCTGCACCGTTTTGTCCCCGTGCGCGAGGGGAATACTCCATCAGGACGCCGAAGGAAAAGATCAGTATGGTTTTGTCCCCGTGCGCGAGGGGAATACGGTGCGCTGCGTGGCCCATGAAACTGGCCCTGAAAAGCGCCTCCCCCCTATCCCTGCCACAGGCAGGTGACGAACGTGCCATGACGCAGTCTTTCTTCACTCGCCCTGCCCCGTCTGCCTTCTCCTTCAGCGGCTCTATGGAACAGGCTCTCCTCATCCGCCGCGGCATACGCAACGCCTTGCCTGCCGGGATGCGCTTTCAGAACGCCTCATTCTCCGTCAGGCGGCACCGAGCTGGTTTAAAAGCCTTGCGGAGGGCTTGCCCGAAACGCCTTTTCGGCCTATGCTGACCCATACCCCTCTTCTGGATGTTCCGATGTTGCGCAAGCTGCTGTTAGCCCTCGTTCTCCTTATCCTCCTCGCCGTAGGAGGCATGTTTGCGCTTCTGGCAACGAACAGCGACATCCTCATCGACAGATTCAACGCCTACGTCAAAGAAAGCACCGGCGCGCCCCTCGTCACCCAGACACGTCCGGAGATCACGCTCTTCCCCAACCGCGGTCTGGAACTGGGCGCAGGCTCCTGGGAAAGCCCCGACGGAGCGCTGAACATCAGCTTCAGCCGCGCCTCGGTGCAGATTTCGTCCCACGCGCTCTTCACCGGCCATTTCCGCATCAAAAATTTCTCCGTGGACGACCTTTCCGTGACGCTGCAGGTGCAAAGCGCCCTGTGGCAGAATCTCAACACCTTCAAGAAGGATGTGGGCTACCGTCCGCCGGACGAGATCGTCCGCTTCATCCTCCGCACCCTGCAAATCGCCCCGGACAACATCACTGTCCGCCGCGGACAGATCCGGCTCGTCCAGCCCGATCAGTCCTCCGTCACACTCGCGCCGCTCTCGCTCAGTGCCAGCAACGTTCACCCAGGTTCAGATACGGATTTCAATCTGCACACGATGGTATCCGGCGAGAGCCCCGAATTCCGCGCCTCCGTGGATCTGCGCTGTACGGCGCTGTTCACGAAGGACAAGGCTGCCTTCACCATCGCAAAGGCGCAGCTCACCCCGGAACACGGCCTGCCCTTTCAGGAACACGTCTCCCTGTCCGGCGGCCTGGAATACGACTTCGCCTCCTCGGGGCTGACGCTTTCACAGCTCCATTTTCAGGGCCCTGAACTTTCCGTCACGGCTTCCGGCAGCATCGCCTCACTTGCCAGGCTCTATCAGGACACCAAACAGGCCGATGCCTCACTGCGGCTTGCGGTCAGCGGCGATCCCCAGCGAGTGGCGAAAATTCTGAACCGCCCTCTGCCTCTGGCCGATGACGAATGCTTCAAGGAAGTCGAAGTCAGCACGGAACTGCGCTGGGTCAGCAATCTCCTGCACATGAACGCCATTCAGGGCAAGGCCGACGATATGACCTTCGCCGGGCGGCTCAGCGCAACGCTGCCTCATTTTGACATCAGCGGCGAACTCAAGTTCGGCAACGTCCATCTGGCTTCCTATCAGACACCTGCGGCAGGGGGGAGGGCTTCCCGTGCCACACCGCGGGATTTCCGGCGCTGGCCGCGGCTCAACCTCCAGATCTCAGCCGATGAGGTCACCTGGAAAAAGCTCACGCTCCAGCAGGTACGCGCCCGCATGACCGGGCAAAACGGAACCTACGAGTTCAACCCGCTTACCGGCATACTGCTGGGCAGCCCCATGACGGCTTCCCTTACCGCACGGCTGCTTCCCAGCACACCGCTTTCCGCTCTGGTCTCCATGCACCTCAGTCTGCCGCAGACCAACGTGGCTGAACTCTGCCGCATCGTGATGACGGATCCGCTGGTCTCCGGCAGGGGAACGCTCAACGCCTCCCTGTCCTTCAACAGCATCCGGGGGCTTTCTTCGCTGAACGGCAAGGGCAGCCTCTCCTCGGCCAAGGCGCAGACGTCGTTCAGTCTGCTGCCCTCGGACCTGCCGCTCAGGGAAATCTTTTCCTACTCCGGCGAACTCGACCGCCTTTTCTGCTCCTTCGACGTCCAGAGGGGCATCATGACCCTGAACACCTTTGCGATGGAAGCACCGCGGCTCTCGCTGAACTGTTCGGGAAACATCGATCTGCCGGAAAGAACCATCGCTGCGGGGGGAATGCTGCGCGTTTCCGGCTCCTCCGCCTTCCCTGTGCGCATCCAGGGCGACCTGGCTGCTCCTCATTACTCGCTCGACCTGCCTGCCGGACGTGAAGGCTCGCAGCCCAAACGTATAGAACTAGATCTCAAGCTGCCGCCCTCTCTCCATCAGTTCATCAACCCGTGACCTGCCAAGGATCTCCTATGCCCTTTTCCAAAAAAACCATAGGTAATTTCCAGCGTGCCGTCTCCCTGTTCCAGAAAGCGGCGCCTCAGAAAAGAGATAACCTTATCCGGCGTCTGCTGAACGGCGAATATTCCCTCACCCTGACCTTCTGGCTGTTCTGTCTCTCCGTACCTCTGGCCGGAGATCTGCTTTTTTCCTATCTGCTCTTTCCCCTGCTGGACTTGAGCAGAGCGAAGGACTGCACGGCGCTGGTCATCTGGGCGCTGGCCATTGCCTTCTACATGCTCATCGCCAATATCGGTCTGTGGCGTTCCGCCGCAAAGCACCCGCAGCCCACCCTGTCCATCCTCGGGAAGGCCGCTTCCGTCCTGGGCCTGCTTGCCGCAGCCGCCTATGTGCTGCGCTGGTACGCCATCTGGATGCTCGTCACAGGGTAGACTGCGGCCTTCTTTCCTTCCGCCTGTTTCCGAACCCGCTTCTGGGGGGCGAATATGTCCATCGAACGTGCGCGGCAGCACCTGCGCCGCTGGAATAAGGATGTTCTCATCCAGGAACACGAGGTTTCAAGCGCCACGGTGGAGCTTGCCGCCGAAGCCCTGCACACGGTGCCTGGCCGCATCGCCAAAACGCTTTCCTTTCTCAACGGGGAGCGCACCCTGCTTATCGTTGCCGCCGGAGATGCCAAAGTCGATACGAAACAGTTCAAGAACGCCTTTGGCGTGAAAAAGGCGCGCATGGTTCCCGCAGAGGAAGTCGAAGAGCGCACGGGACACGCCGTGGGCGGCGTCTGTCCCTTCGGCGTCAATGAAGGCGTGGACGTTTTTCTGGATGTCTCCCTGAAGCGCTGGCCCACCGTCTTCCCCGCCTGTGGAAGCTCCAACAGCAG
>NZ_CANRLT010000069.1 GCF_947631555.1 uncultured Mailhella sp.
TCAAGGAATGCGAATGGCGTTTCAATGGAGGCAATCATAAACAACTCCTAACTCAGCTAACTTATTGGGTAAAACAGGCAAAACATTAGTCTTAGCTAGGACAGCCCCTTAATTTTTTCCTAAAAAAGCGCATTTGCACCTTTTTTTTACAAAAATCTTCTGTATTCAGTGAATAAGTTCTAATTTTTAGCAAAGCCATCAAAAGCTTTTTTAATCTCTTTTCTTGGAGGTTTTCCATGTCTCAATGCGCTTGTATCTACTCACCACAGGAAGAACGTCTTTACAGTAAAACCGTCGATAAGTCTGGAAGAGAAAGAGTCTATGGGATTCTGAATAAAGTTCAACACATGAAACCAGTGGTAGATATAGAACGCGCTCTCTACTTTACGCGCTCTATGAAGCAGACGGAAGGTCAGCCTCTCGTCATCCGCTGGGCCAAGGCTCTGTATCATATCGCAGAAAACATTACTGTTTATATTACACCCAATCAGCTCTTGGCCGGGCGAGCCGGAAAGCTCGGACGCTATGGTATCCTTTATCCTGAACTTGACGGGGACTTTTATGAAACCGTGCTGAAAGATCTGGAAAGCAGAGAGCAGAGTCCTTTTCATATTGATCCTGAAGATATCAGGATCGTTATGGAGGAAATAGCTCCTTACTGGAAGGGCAAGACCTATCATGAGCATCTTAACGCTTCTCTTCCAAAAGAGCTGCGCGGTGTGACCTATGCCGATGCACAGGGGCTTAAGTCCATGTATGTGGTTAATGAGGCATCTTCCTACAGATCCTCTCTGCAGTGGGTTATGGACTATGAGAAAGTGATCAAGCGCGGCTTCCTCGACATCAAGCGCGAAATTCAGGAACGTCTTGACAACATAGATCCTGACGACACAACCGCGCTTATGGATAAGAAGCCCGTGCTGGAATCCATGCTGATTACCTGTGATGCCTTCATGCTCTGGACCAACCGCCATGTAACTCTGGCCCGGAAAGAGGCCGCCGAGTGTACGGATCCCGTACGTCGTCAGGAACTTCTTCAGATTGCTGAGATCTGCGAGCAGGTGCCCGCAAAGCCTGCCCGAAACTTCCGCGAGGCGGTGCAGAGCCAGTGGTTTGTTCAGATGTTCGAACGTCTGGAACAGAAGGTGAGCGCCGTTGTTTCCAACGGCCGCATGGATCAGTATTTTTATCCGTACTATAAAAAGGACATAGAAGAAGGTGTCCTAACGCGTGAGCAGGCCATGGAACTGCTTGAGTGCATGTGGGTTGACATGTCTCAATATATCGATCTGTTCATTACGCCGAACGGAGCCGCCTTCCAGGAAGGCTATGCCCATTGGGAAGCCGTGACGATTGGTGGTCAGACCACCACGGGTGACGATGCCACAAATGATCTGACGTATCTGTTCTTGGAATCTAAGCGCAACTTCCCGCTGAACTATCCCGACCTGGCCTGCCGTATCCACGCACGCACTCCGGAACGCCTTCTTCATGAGGTGGCTCTTACCATCAAGGACGGCACGGGTTTCCCAAAGCTGCTTAACGATGAAGAGATCATTCCGTCCTATGTGGCACTGGGAGCTCCTCTGCGTGATGCTATGGATTACGCCGGATCGGGATGCACAGAAGTTCGTATGCCTAACCGTGATACTTACACTTCCGGCTGCGTGAAGATCAACATTGCTTCTGCCATTGAAATGACCATGTTCAACGGTCGTATGCTGCATTATGGCGATCTGCTTATCGGGCTGGAAACGGGCGATCCCAGGGAATTCAAAACGTGGGAAGAATTTTACGGCGCCTGGAAAAAACAGCATCTTAATCTTCTGCACAAGGCATTCCAACAACAGTATGTCGTGGACAGCCTTCGCCCTCTGCACTTTGCATCTCCGTTCTCTTCCGTGTTGCATGATCTGTGCGTCAAGAGTGCAACGGATCTGCAGGCGTCCAAAATTAAGGATGGCTTTGATATTTCCTATTTTGAGTCTCTTGGATACGGCACCGTCATAGACTCTCTGGCGGCCATCAAGAAACAGGTGTTTGAAGACAAGCGTCTGTCTATGCAGGAAGTTTTGGATGCTCTTCGTGCCGACTTCGTCGGATATGAAGCCACGCAGGCCATTCTTCGTCATTCTCCTGCCTTCGGCAACAATAATCCCTATGCGGACAGCATTGCCAAGGAAATTGATGCCATTTCCCAGCATGCTGCCGAGGAATGTTCTCGGGTGCGTGGAATCAATGTAGTGGTGCGTTATGTTCCCATCACTGCGCATGTGGCCTTCGGCCGCGTCATTGCGGCTACGCCGAATGGGAGAAAGGCCGGCACTGCGCTTTCTGAAGGGGCCTCCGCATCTCATGGTGCCGACATCAACGGTCCTACTGCAGACCTGCTCTCAAACTTCCACTCCAAGAATTATGACCTGAAGAATCATTCGGCCCGACTTCTCAACCTCAAGCTTTCTCCGAAGGCCGTTGCTGGTGAAGAAGGTACCCGTAAGCTGATGAGCATGATTCGTACCTGGTGTGCGCTGAAGCTGTGGCATCTGCAGTTCAACATCATCAACGGCGCAACGTTGAAAGCTGCTCAGAAGGATCCTGAAGCCTACCGTGGTCTTATCGTCCGCATTGCCGGATACAGCGCGTACTTCTGCGATCTTTCCAAGGCTCTTCAGTCGGAACTGATTGATCGTACAGAACACAGTTCACTCTAGTCGGATTGCGGCGGGATATTTTATCCCGCCGCTCATCTGGAGTTCTCCATGAACAAGATCACTGGTACTGTCGTCAATATTCAAAAATTCAGCGTTCATGACGGGGATGGCATACGTACGGTTGTTTTTCTGAAAGGCTGTCCTCTTCGCTGTTCGTGGTGTTCCAATCCCGAAACACAGTCCTTTAGGCCGGAGCACGGTTTTCTTCCTCTGCGCTGCATATCCCCCTCCGTATGTGGTCGATGCTTTGAAACCTGTACTACCGAAGCCATGCATGTCAGTGACGGGGTATTAAGCTTTGACAGTTCCCGTTGCCTTCAATGCATGGAGTGTGTCAGAAACTGCCCCGGCCAGGCTCAGGTCACCTACGGCGAGTTGCTCAGTGTGGAGGAAGTGCTGCAGAAAGTGGAGGAAGATACGCTGTTTTATGAGCATTCCCACGGAGGCATGACTCTTTCGGGAGGAGAAGCTCTGGCTCAGCCCGAATTTGCTCTGGCGCTGTTGCGTGAAGCTCACCGCAGACACATCCATACGGCTATAGAAACCTGCGGCTGTATTCCATGGCACATACTCGAAGATGCCTGCCGTTATCTGAATCAGCTTCTATACGACGTGAAGTGTATAGATCCTCTGAGGCACAAGGAGTTCACAGGACAGGACAATGCCCTGATCTTGGAAAATCTTCACAAGGTTGCAGAACATTTTCCTGAGCTTCCCATCACAGTACGAACCCCTGTCATTCCGGGATTCAACGATACCTGTAAAGCTATTGCGGCTATAAAGCAGCATCTGCCCAACAAGGGGCGGATTACCTATGAGCTACTTCCCTTTCACAGAATGGGAGAGTCCAAATACGCTGCATTGGGCCGCGGTTACGACTACGCAAATATTACTCCAGACAGTCAGTACGATGAGCGCATGCAGGAGTTGCAGCGCATCGCGCATGACAAAGCGAGGCAGATATGACCAAAGCGACACTTTATTATAACGGACAGATACTGACTATGGATTCTTCCTGCCCGCATCCCGAGGCCGTTGCCGTTGTGAACGGACGAATCGCCGGGGTGGGGGATGTGAAAACGATGAAGAACATTGTCGGTGAAGGGGGCCGTTTCGTCGATCTGGAAGGAAAAACCATGATGCCCGGCTTTATTGATGGGCACAGTCATTTTCCGAGCGGTGGCATGAATCGCATGTACTCTGCGGATCTGGCCGTGGACAGCGTTGCCGAAGCCGTGGAGCGACTCAAGGCGCAGACCGTTCGTCCTCGCCCCAGTGAATGGGTGGTTGGTTTCAACTATGATGAACAATGCGTTTGCGAGCGGCGTTTTCTTACGCTGGCCGAACTCGATGAAGCCTGCCCCGATAAGCCGCTGTTCTTCCGGCATGTTTCCGGTCATACGGGTATGGCCAACTCCATAGCTCTCGCGATGGCGGGCATTACCCGTGACACTCCCGATCCCGTGGGCGGTGCCATAGGCCGTGATGAGCACGGCAATCCTAACGGTCTGCTTTCCGGTATTCCGGCGCAGAGTCTGGTTCGCCGTCTTATTCCTCAGTACACCATGGAGGAGCTGAAGGCTGCTCTCGTGGAAGAGAGTTGTACGTATGCTTCCTACGGCATTACAACGGCGCATGGCGGCCCCGCCTTTTCTCCCATGGATATGGAACTCGGCTACAAGGTTACCGAAATTCTGGTACAGTGCGCAAAGGACGGCTCCCTGCCTCTTCGCACCGTTATTCTTATTCGTGCCTCCGATATCAGCCAGCTCAGCCCTTATGCCACGCCTGTTCCCGGTACCGATCTTTCTGGCAATCACAAGGTAACGCTGGGCGGTGTGAAGTTCGTTTCCGATGGTGATCCTCGCGACAGAACCGGATTTTTCAGTGCGCCGTATCCTGCGCTGCCCGGCGAGACGGAGCCTTATTATGGAAAAGAAACATGGTCTGCCGAAAAGCTTACAGCTGCCATCCTTCCCATGCATAAGGCTGGCTGGCAGATAGCGGTTCATGCCAACGGCGATGCTGCCATAGACAATGTGCTGGATGCTTTTGCCGCAGTACAGCGCGTCTGTCCGCGTCCTGATGCGCGTCATCTGGTCATTCATGCGCAGTATATCCGTAAAGATCAGCTTCTGCGTATGCGTTCTCTGGGAGCATATCCCTGCTTCTTCATTTCACCGCTTTGGTTCTGGGATCACATTCATGCTCAGAATGTCGGTGACGAACGGGTGGAGGATTTCTGCCCCTGCGGTGATGCCGAACGTATGGGAATTCCCTTCAACCTTCATTCAGATTGTCCCATTACGCCTGTGACGCCTCTGCTACAGGTTCAGACGGCCGTCACACGTGTGTCGAAGGAGGGAGTCCTTCGCGGTCGGCATCAGGCAGCAAGTCTGTATGCGGCTCTGAGGGCCATCACCATCGACGCGGCCTTTATGAATTTTGAAGAAGGCATCAAGGGGTCCATCACTCCTGGAAAGTTTGCGGACTTTACGTTGCTCGACAAAAATCCGCTGCAGGTATCTCCTGACACTATAAAGGATATTCAGGTGATGCAGACTATTGTGGATGATGAGTCAGTGTTTACACGTTAGTCCGTTTATAGGTGCAGACTGATTTGCTCCTGCCGCATCCTTCAGTTTTTTCAGAGTATGCGGCGCGTCCTGTTCAATTATAAGTCAAGGAGAAAAGTATGACGCCTGTCATTGATCTTCGGTATCGTCCTTCTACAAAGGAAAGCATTGAAAGCGTGGCTACCAATCCGGTATACGCCGAATACATTAAAAATACAGATTTCCTGAAGAGAAAAATGCTCAGCCTTGAGGAATGTGCGGAAGAGTTGCGATCCATAGGCATCGTTAAGGCCGTCGTGTCTGGCCGTGATATTGAATCGACCTATGATTCTCCAAACACCAATGCCTCTACGTTGGAATGTGTTCGTTCCGATCCTGATCTGTATATCGGATTTTATGGCTATGATCCCCGCAAGGGAATGAACGGACTGCGGGCCTTCAGAAAAGCCCTTGAGCAGGACGGAATGCGCGGAGCGTCCATCGATCCCTGCATGAATCACTACGGCGTGTCTGATCCGTTTTTTTATCCTCTGTATGCCATGTGCTGTGACTATGCCGTCCCTGTTGTCATAACGGCAGGACTTTCCGGTCATATGCCCGGTGTGGCTCTGGAAGATATGGCTCCTCGGGAGATAGATAAAGTGGCCCGCGACTTCCCCGAACTGAAAATAGTCATCAGTCACGGCGGCTACCCTTGGGTTAACGAAGCCATTGCCGTCTGCATGCGGCATAATAATGTCTATATGGACCTTTCCAGCTGCGATTCCAAGTTGTTCGGGGAGTTCTACATTAAGGCTGCCAATGAATACATTACGGACAAGGTTGTGTTCGCCAGTGCCAATCCTTTCAATCCCGTAGCCAAAACTCTCAAGAGATTTCTGGAGCTTCCCTTTACAGAAGAGGCGAAACGACGCTTTTTCTATGCCAATGCGTGTACGTTGCTGGATCTTTCGGAGGATGTTGCACGATGATGGAGACCGAGGCCCTAAAGCAATGTGTTATGGTTGGTCGCCAGACTGCGCATGGCCCTGCCCCTATTCCTCAGGAAGGCAGCTTCGTCAAAGTGACGGATTGCAGCCAGATTTCCGGTTTCAGTCATAGTGTCGGCACCTGCGCCATGAAGCAGGGTGCCTGTAAGATGACGCTGAATATCAAGAATGGCATTATTCATGAAGCGCTTCTGGAAACCATAGGCTGTAGCGGCATGACACAGTCGGCTGCCATGTCTGTTGAGATTCTTCCCGGCAGAACCATGCAGGAAGCGCTGAATACCGATCTTGTGTGCGATGCCATCAATGTGGCTATGCGCGAGTTCTTTTTGAATATCAGCTACGGACGCTCCCAATCGGCGTTTTCCCGTGGGGGACTTCCCGTGGGAGCGGCTCTGGAGGATCTTGGCGGCACCATCCGCAGCCAGATCGGCACTCACTATGGTACCGTTGAAAAAGGACCACGCTGGCTGGAGCTGACGGAAGGGTATGTGCGCAGGTTGGGGCTGGACGAAGAGAATCGTATCATAGGCTACAGCTATGTCAATGTGGGAAAAATGATGAGACTCATCGAGGATGGAGCGGCGCCTGACAGAGCGCTGGAGAAGGCATCGGGTATCTACGGTCGCTATGCCGATGCAGTAAAGTTCATCGATCCCAGAAAGGAGTAGCTGCATGATACGTTTTGAAAATCAGGAGGCACGCCTTGCTCCAGTGACCGCTTTTCTGCGAACTGTGGGGATAAACACGCTAGAGGAGGCCGAGCGGCTGTGCCTTGATCACGGTATGGATGTGCGCAGGATGGTGCATGATATCCAGTCCATATCCTTTGATGATGCCGGCTGGGCCTATACGGTGGGTGCAGCTGCGGTTTTGAAGAAAAAGATTGGAGATGCCAGCCAGGCTGCACTTCTTCTCGGAAAAGCGCTGCAGAGTTTTTGCCTCGATGGCTCCGTAGCCGATCAGCGCCAGATCGGGCTGGGGCATGGCCGTCTTGCTTCCATGATTCTAGATGATTCCGTTCGGTGTTTCGCTTTTCTGGCTGGGCATGAGTCTTTTGCAGCTGCGGAAGGCGCACTCGGGATAGCCTGCTCTGCCAACAGAGCTAGAAAGACGCCTCTGCGGGTTATTCTGAATGGACTCGGCAAGGATGCCGCCGCAATCATAGCCAGGGTCAACGGCTTCACCTATGTAAGAACCTCGTTTGACTTCGAGACTGAGCAACTGACCATTCTTGATGAAACGCCTTTTTCAAAAGGCGAGAGAGCGGCGGTGCGCTGCTATGGCGCCGATGAAATGCGAGAGGGCGTTGCCATCATGGAATATGAGGAGGTGGATATCTCAATTTCCGGTAACGCAACGAATATGATCCGTTTTCAGCATCCTGTGGCAGGTACATACAAGAAGCGCTGTCTGGACAGGGGAAAGAAGTACTTCGCCTGTGCCTCGGGCGGAGGTATCGGACGTACGCTGAATCCCGATGATACTTCTGCCGGCCCGTCTTCCTACGGACAGACCGATCTTATGGCAAGAATGTATGCTGACGCCACATTTGCAGGCTCATCGTCCGTGCCGGCCCATGTGGAAATGATGGGCTTTATCGGCATGGGAAACAATCCTGTGGTGGGGGCCAGCGTCAGTATTGCTGTTGCCGCCGTTGATGCTGTTCGCCGGGAAACGGCGTAGGTCATTTTTCTTAGAGTCATTCATACGAACCACTTGAAGCAATTATACAAAATTTTCTGTAAAAGGAGTCTATTATGGAATCGCTTAAGAACCAATCTCTGTTTCATACCAAGTGCTTCATCAATGGTGAATGGTGTGATGCGGACTCCGGCGAAGTCATTACCGTAACCAATCCGGCCGATGATTCTGTTTTAGGCACGGTACCCCGCTGTGGAGCTACGGAAACCCGTCGTGCCATTGATGCAGCAGAGAAGGCATGGGAAGGGTGGCGCAATATGGCGCTTCAGGATCGTTGCCGCATTGTTATGGAATGGCATGATCTTATTGAAGCCAACAAGGAAGATATTGCCAGACTGATTACCCTGGAGGAAGGCAAGTCGCTGGTGGATGCTGTAGGCGAAGTGAACCAGAATAACGCACATGTGCAGTGGTGCGTGGAGGAAGCCCGTCGTCTCTACGGCGAAACCATTCCCAGTGTTATTCCTCATGCCAGACCCATTACCTGGTTTCAGCCTATAGGCATCGTATTTGCCGTCACCCCATGGAATCTGCCCATGGGTATGATTCTTCGCAAGGCCGGTCCTGCTCTTGCCGTGGGATGCCCCATCATCATTAAACCTGCAAGTGCCACTCCGTATTCCGGTCTGGCTTTGGCCGAACTTGCCAAAGAGGCCGGTATTCCCAACGGTGTGTTCAACGTAATTACCGGCAGTGCCCAGAGCATAGTGAAGGAAGTTTCGGATGACTTCCGCGTACGCAAGATTACCTTCACCGGCTCCACCGAAGTAGGTAAAAAGCTGATGGAAGAATCTGCCCGTACGGTCAAACGCACTTCCATGGAACTCGGCGGCAACGCTCCGGCAGTTGTTTTTGAAGATGCCGATCTTGATGCTGCCGTTGACTGCATTATGACCATCAAGTTCCGTCACACCGGACAGGCCTGCATTGCGGCCAACCGCATTATGGTACAGCGCAGCGTCTATGACGAGTTCATCCGCAAGTTTATCGACCGTGTTCGTAAACTTGTTGTGGGTAATGGCCTGACCGAAGGAACGGATATCGGCCCTGTCATCAATCATCATGCCGTTGAATTTCTCTCTGCTCTTGTGCAGGACGCTCTGGAAAAGGGCGCGAAGGTCGTTTGTGGCGGCAAGCCTCATTCCCTGGGCGGATGCTTCTTTGAACCCACTGTCGTGACCGGTGTAACCCGAGATATGCGGATGTTTCAGGAAGAGATTTTTGGCCCTGTAGCCGGCATTACTCCCTTCGATACGGAAGAGGAAGCTCTGTTCCTGGCCAACGATACCCGTTACGGTCTGGCGGGCTATGTTTATACCCGCGATCTCGCCAGAACATTCCGCATGATGGAAGGCATGCAGTACGGCATGATTGGCGTCAATGAACGTGTGCTTTCCATTGCCGAAATTCCTTTCGGTGGCATTAAGGAAAGCGGTCTGGGACGTGAAGGTGGACGTGCGGCGCTGAAGGAATTCGTTGATGTCCGTTACGCTATGATCGGTGGATTGAATCGCTGAACCGGATGTGTTTAGCTGCTGAATGGAAATGCAAAGGTCAATGAGCCGGCTCTTCACCGATGAGCTCCTCATTGACCTTTGCTGTTTTATACGGAGATCGCCATGCGCTGTAAGATAGGTATCCTCACTTATGGCATACTGAATGAACTTGCTCAGGAAGCGCTTCAGCTCATCAATGACCCTGAAATATGCCCCGCAATTTTGAAGGGGCTGGGTAATCAGCTGCTCGGACAGGTTCTCAAGGCTCAGGCTGACGGTGTGCATGTCTTCGTGGGAGGAGGCGCCAATGCCCGGTTCATACGCGAGAAGGCGCGGGTGCCTCTGGTGATTTTCAACTTCGGTCTGCACGACTTCCTACCAGTCTTTCGTCAGGCCCGCCGGTACGGCCGCTGTATAGGACTTGCCTCTGTCAACGAGAATGACATCAAGTTGTGCCGTGAACTTGAAGGTCTTCTCGACTGTATTATTATTCCTCTTATTTTTTCCAATCATGAGGAACTAAGTACACTTATCAGTAAAAAGAAGCCGGATGTCGTTATAGGAGCGAGTCTTGCTCAGAACGTATGCAAGCACCTGAATATTCCTTTTTTCCTTGTTTACTCAGGAAAGCAGACCATCATAAATGCCATTCAGATGGCAAAATCGCTTACGGAAGATATTATAAGAGAAAAAAAGCGACAGCAGCAGCTTCAGGCTATAGTAGATTATGCATGGGGAGGGATTATTGCTACAGATAGAGAGGGAAAAATTATCACTTGCAATTCTTCAGCTCAGAAAATGCTGAACCTCAGAAGAGAGGAAGTTTTTGGTAAGCCTCTTAAAGGAGTTCTACAGAATTGCTCACTTACCTCTCTGCCCCAGGATTCTCTTCCTAAAATAAAATTTTTTGATGTCATCCACGGAAAGCAGATGGTGGTAAACAGTATCCCTCTCATGGTTTCGGGGGAGAATGAAGGGACCGTCATTACGTTTCAGAAGATAGAGGAGCTGCAGCATATCGAGCGCAAGGCAAGATCATCCATGCCGCAGACCGTCTTCAAGACCACCTATTCTTTTGCCGATATTCTGGGAGAATCGGTAGCGATTTCCAAACTGTGCGATCGTGCACGTAAGTATGGCAAGTCGGATTCCTCTATCTATATTAGCGGAGAAACCGGGGTCGGTAAGGAAGTGTTGGCTCAGGCCATTCATAATATCAGTCCCATGAAGGATGGACCGTTTGTTGCTGTGAACTGCGCGGCTCTGCCGGACTCTCTGATTGAGAGCGAGCTTTTCGGCTATGAGGAAGGCGCATTTACCGGTGCCCGCAAGGGGGGAAAGGCCGGTATGTTTGAGCTGGCGCACAATGGTACACTTTTTCTAGATGAGGTGGATCAGATTCCTTTTTCTCTTCAGGCTCATCTGCTGAGGGCTCTTCAGGAAAAGGAAATCATGCGTCTTGGCGGAAGAGGTGCGGTTCACGTGAACATACGTGTTATTGCCGCCTCCAATACGCCCCTGCTGCAGAGCGTTGAGAAGCAGCGTTTCCGCGCTGATCTTTACTACAGACTCAATGTTTTTCAGCTGGATGTACCGCCTCTCAGGGAGAGGGAGGATGATGTTCTGATTCTGTTCTATCATATGCTCAGCAGACTCGACAGGCACATGACGGAAGTCCTGGCCACGCATAAAAGTCTGATGCAAAAAATATTAACGGCTTACAGTTGGCCCGGAAATATTCGTGAACTTGATAATGTGGTTCGCCGCTTTGCAGTTCTCCTTGAAGATTTTTCTTACTCCGGTGTATATAATACCTTGATTGAATCCATAGGCGTAGAGATGTTTATTCAGGATATCATCAATCGCAGCACTTCGAATAAACAGAAGAATCTTTCGCCAACGCAACTTAGGGAAATAGCGTGGTTCTGTGAGGGCCGCCTTCAGGTTTTGGCTGATCTTCTCGGGGTCAGCAGAACGACGTTGTGGCGTCAGCTTCAGGACAAATAGTAGCCGCCTGGGGGACAAAAGAACGCAATGCCTTGTGAGTAGTCACGAGACGTTTTTGCTGATATTTTCAAGAAGGATAGAGGTGTTATGCGACAGAAGCCCGGAGCGCAATCTTGTCGGTGCGGATATCATCGATCATCAGGATTGCGATGTTGTCTATGTTGGCCTGGATGTCGTCAATGTAGTGAACGAGATAGAGCAGCTTCAGGACACGTACATCCTGCTGTTCCAGCCCATCGCCCTTGTCAGCCGCCGTCTGACAGCGATCAATCACTCGCCGGATGGCACTTTCAAGGAAAGTATGTACTGTGTCATAGAACAGGTGGAAAGGAAGGAGTGTGTTCTCGTCCTTGTCCTGCACTTTTTGAGCTGCCTCCTGGAAGCCGGACAGCATGGAGCGTTCGCCGCCGGAAAGGTGCTTGCCGGAATTTCCATGCTTGCGAATCTCAGCAAGGACTTTCTGAATGATGATAAACTGATACGGGACAAAGGGGAACGTCGCAGAAAACTCCTCAGCGTCAGAAAAACCCTTGATGTCCTTCACAAGGTTATTAAACGTAAAAAGTTTTTTCAAGACGGAGTGTTCCTTATCGTACACCATGCGGAGAAGCTGATCTGCCTCCTTCTTCTTGGCAAGCACACGCTTTTTGATGACTTCATCCACGGAGGAAGAAGAGAGGATCAGGCGGGTATTGAAACGCCCATGAATCTTAGAGAAGTCATTGCCCTTGATCTGAACCACGGAGTCGATAGCCTCCTGGCTCGTCACCATCACCCACGCCTTGCCACGGCAGCGAGTCCCGATTTCCTCAACAAGAGACTGAAGGTAATCATCAGGTTTCCATCGTCCCCGATGTACTGCCCCACCTCGTCCACCATGAACAGGAGCCGGAAGTTCTTGCCCTTTCCGTTCTCATATTCCTGGATGTCGGCAACAAGCTGGGCGATGCTCAACTCGTTGGTCTCAGTGCCATTGAACCAATTTCTTGCTGCCTGTTCGCTCATACCAAGGGCAGATTGCAGGGCAGCAACAACGTCGTCCTCAAAGAACGTAAAGGAATCACGGGTCTTTATTCACGAGGTGACACAACTTTAATAATGATAAAAATTCTTCAATCTTGCCATTAACGCGAAATCGCTGAAACAACGCCAGAGATTTATTCAACATATCCAAGGAACGCGTGACGATTTGGGTTCTACGTCTGAATCGTCCAAGCCAGTGACGCTGCAAGGCATTGTTTTGTTCTCTTTTGAAGGTATGCTGTTTTCCTTGCCGTAAGCGTTGACTTCCCACCACGTCGGCATAGCACGCATAAAAATCGGAATATACTCTTTTAGCTCGCCATACATTAAGTCTGTCAAAAAAATCAGTTAAGGTTTTGGAACTACGATCACCACATTGCCAGCCGATAAATTTTCGAGTGTTATGATCAAGAGCTTTCCAGATCCGGATGTGATCTTTTTTTTATTGATATATGAAACCATTTCATCTTACTTCCTTTATGGTTTGAGACCTCGGCCTTTAGGCCGATAGAGCCCCACCCCGCCCTGAAGGGCGGGG
>NZ_CANRLT010000070.1 GCF_947631555.1 uncultured Mailhella sp.
CTCACTCTGGACGTGCGCGTCATTGTCTCCGGCGGCGGCATCAATGACGCGCACGTCCAGAGTGAGTCCGCGGCTGCGCAGCGTGTCCACAGCGGCTGCGGCCCCGGCCGCCATCTGCCGGCCCAGGCTTGAGCCGTTTCCGGACAGGGGCACGACAAGGGCCGCGTGTATGGCGTTGTCCGCGGGCAGGGGCGCGGCAGAAATGCCGAGAGCCGCGGGGTTGGCATAAAGCCCGGGCACGGCGACGCGGGACAGCACGGCCGCGCTGTCTGCGACGAGACCGCGGCGGGCGGCCTTGAGCAGGAGAAGATTCCACGGGAAGCGCGTCTCTTCGGCGGAGGAGACGGCAGCGGCAGCAGCGCGCATGGAGGCTGCGTCCATGCCGTCCAGGTCTGTCCAGTACGCGCGTTCCAGGGAGGCGCGTCTGGCCGCGTCAGCGCGGGCGGCCAGCTGGGAAAGGTCGCTCCTAGCCGCGGCGGCACGGCTTCCCGGGCGGCTGGCCATGACCGACAGGGCGCGTTCGCGCAGAGCCGGGGAAGCCTTCCCGTCCTCACGCATCCTGGCGGCAGCCAGGCCCTGCTGTTCCGGCGGCAGGGAGGCGATGCCGGACAGCCACGCGGCCACTTCGTCCCTCTGGGGCTGGAACAGGGAAGTCACGCTTCTGGGCACATACTGACAGCCCGAAGCGAGAAGCACGAGGCAGAGCATGAGGAGAACAGCGGAACGGAAGCGTTTCATCAGGAGTTCCTTTGAGGTTTCAAACGTTCCCCTTCAGGGGTAAACGCGTGATGGACAGAACGGCGAAGCCGGTGGAAGCCCTTTCCCCCTTTCCTTCAGGGGGCGATCTGCACAAGTCCTTGTGCCGGCTGCGGAGAAAGCCTGGCGGCCTGGCGCATAAGCGCGGTTCATGGCTAGGAAAGAACGGCCCTCCGAGTTTTCGGAAGACCGTTCATCATAAACCGGTGCGGGCCTGAGGGCAAGTGCCGGAGACCCCGCGAAGGCGCCGGACTTAGAGCGCCGTGGTGCGGAAGCCGTTGTCCGCGTAGACCACTTCGCCGGTGACGGCGGCGCTCAGAGGCGAGGCGAGGTAGACGGCGGTATTGCCCACGTCCTCGATGGTGACGAGGCGGCGCAGGGGAGCGCGCTGTTCGAACATGTTGCCGATCTGATGAAAGTCGGAGATGCCCGAGGATGCCAGCGTGCGGATAGGTCCGGCGCTGATGGCGTTCACACGGATGCCTTCAGGCCCGAAGTCCGTGGCCAGGTAGCGCACCGAGGCTTCCAGAGCGGCCTTGGCCACGCCCATGACGTTGTAGTTGGGAATCATCTTCTGCGAGCCGTAGTAGGTCATGCAGATCACCGACGCGCCCGGGGCGAGCAGGGGCGCGAAGGCGCGGCACAGTCCCACGAGGGAATAGGCGGAGATGTCCAGCGCCAGCTTGAAGCCCTCGCGGGAAGTGTCCAGGAAGCGGCCCTTGAGGTCGTCTCTGGCGGCGAAGGCCACGGAATGCACGAGTACGTCCACCTGTCCCCACTGTTCGCGGACGAGTTCCGCAGAGCGGGCGATGTCGTCATCGCTGGAGACGTCGCAGGGGAAGGTGAAGTCCCCGCCGAGTTCGGCGCAGATGGGTTCCACGCGCTTTTTCAGGGCGTCGTTCAGGTAGCTGAAGCAGAGTTTCGCTCCTTCCCGCCGGAAGGCGGAAGAGATGCCATAGGCTATGCTGTGTTTGTTGGCCACGCCGAAAATGGCGGCTTTCTTGCCTTCGAGAAGCATCGGTGTTTCCTTGTGGTTGGTACGTTGGGGATCAGGCTCAGAGCGATTCGCCGGTGATGAGTTCGTAGGCTTCGTGATACTTGCGCGTGGTGGTTTCCTTGACAATGGCGGAGAGCTTCGGCGCCGGGGGCGTCTTGTCCCAGTCCTGCATTTCCAGCCAGTCGCGCAGGTACTGCTTGTCGAAGCTCGGCTGGCTCCTGCCGGGCTGGTAGCCGTGGGCGGGCCAGAAGCGCGAGGAATCGGGGGTGAGCACTTCGTCGATGAGGGTCAGCCTGCCGTCCACAAGGCCGAATTCAAACTTGGTGTCGGCAATGATGATACCGCGCCCGGCGGCGTATTCCGCGGCTTCCCTGTACATGGACACGGAGAGCTGCGCCACTTTCTGCGTCAGTTCCCTGCCCACGATGTCTTCCATCCGGGCCACGGAGATGTTTTCGTCGTGGACGCCGGGTTCCCCCTTGGTGGAAGGCGTGAACAGCACGTCCGGCAGTCTGGAGGATTCCTCAAGCCCGTCCGGCAGGCTGTAGCCGCAGAGTGTGCGGGAGGCCTTGTAGGACTTCCAGCCGGAGCCTGCCAGGTAGCCGCGCACAATGCATTCCGCCTTCAGCGGTTCGGCCCGGTGCACGAGCATGGAGCGGCCTTCAAGCTGATCGCGGTAGGGCTGGAGCGCGGCAGGGTACTTGTCGATGTCCATTTCCTTGATGTGGTTGGGCACGAGGTGGGCGAAGCGCTGCATCCAGAAGCGGGTGAGCTGGGTGAGGATGACGCCCTTCAGCGGGATGGGGTCGCCGAGGATGACGTCGAAGGCGGACATGCGGTCCGTGGCCACGATGAGCAGGGTGTCCGCGTCGATTTCGTAGATGTCGCGAACCTTGCCGCGGGACTTGAGGGTGAAGCCGGGGAGATTGGTGGAGGTGATGACGGAATAGGGCATGGAGTACCTCGATTTCTGGGATGTTCAGGCGCGCAGTTCCACGGAACGGGCGTGGGCTTCCAGTCCTTCCATGCGGGCAAGGCGCGCGATGGAAGCGGCAAAACCGCGGGTAAAGGCCGGGGATGTGGCCACAATGCTGGTACGCTTGCAGAAGGTCTGTACGCTCAGGGCGGAGGAATGCCGCGCCGTGCCCAGGGTGGGCAGGACGTGGTTCGGCCCGGCGTAGTAGTCGCCCACGGGTTCCGGGGCGTAGTGGCCGAGGAACACCGCGCCCGCATGGCGTATGGTCGGAAGCAGGTTCCAGGGCTGGGCCGTGCAGACTTCCATGTGTTCCGGAGCGATGCGGTTGGCAAGCTCCACGCCCAGAGACAGGTTCGGGACGTGGACGATGGCGCTCCAGTGTTCAAGGGCTGCGCGGGCGATGTCTTCGCGGGGCAGTCCGGCCACGCGGCGTTCCAGGGCGGCGGCCACGCGGCCGGCAAGGACGGCGCTGTCCGTGACAAAGACGGCGGAGGCCAGTTTGTCGTGTTCCGCCTGCGAGAGCAGGTCGGCGGCCACCCATTCGGAGTTGGCGCCATCGTCGGCCAGGACGAGGATTTCACTCGGTCCGGCGATCATGTCGATGCCCACCTTGCCCTGCACCAGCTTCTTGGCCGTGGTCACAAAGATGTTGCCCGGCCCGGCGATGACATCCACGGGGCGGATTTCCCTGGTGCCCCAGGCCAGCGCCGCCACAGCCCAGGGGCCGCCCACGCGGTAGACTTCGTTGATGTCCAGAAGGTAGGCCGCGGCCAGCATATAAGGATTGAGCGTGCCGTCGCTGCGCGGGGGCGTGACCACGGCGATTTCCCGTACGCCAGCCACCTGCGCGGGGATGGCCCCCATGAGCATGGAGGAGATGAGCGGGGTGTCGCCGCCCTTGCCGCCGGGAACGTAAAGCCCGGCGCGATCCACGGGTTCGACTTTCTGTCCGAGGATGGAGCCGTCTTCGCGGGTGATGAACCACGATTGGTCCTTCTGGGCCTCATGGAAGGCGCGGATGTGGGCGGCGGCTTCGGTGATGATGCTGCGTTCCTCCACGGAAATGGAGGCCGCGGCGCGGGCAAGTTCTTCCTGAGACACGGAGAAGGGCGCTTCCATGTCCGGGGCGTCGAACTGACGGGTGCGTTCGAGCAGGGCCTGATCCCCGCGTTCCCGCACATCGGCGAGTATGGCGCGCACCTGAGCTTCCACTTCCGCGCCGGAGTCACCGGCGGGTTCGCCGCGTGCGGACAGGCGCTGAAGGAAGGACTCAAGTTCAGGGTCGGCCAGGGATTTTACATGCAGGACAGGACAGGACATCATATACTCCTTGAACCCGGCGTGCGGCCGGTACGTCGTTCACCATGCGCTGTTCGGCGGGTTTGTGTCAAGCGGACGTCTTCTTCAGGGGCTTCACCACCTGGCGCCCGCGCCCGAGGGCGAGGGAATGCGGCGGCACGTCTTCCACGATGACGGAGCCGGCGCCCACGAGCGCGCCTTCACCCACGCTGACCGGGGCCACAAAGGCCGTGTTGCTGCCGATGAAGCAGTTTGCGCCGATGACGGTGCGGTGCTTGTTCACGCCGTCATAGTTGCAGGTGATGGTTCCCGCGCCGAAGTTCACCCCCGGCCCGGCTTCGGTGTCGCCGAGGTAGGTGAGGTGGTTGGCCTTGGAACCCTTGCCGAGGCGGGTCTTCTTGATTTCCACAAAGCTGCCCGCGTGGGCGTCTTCGTCGATGAGCGTCTGGGGCCGCAGGCGGGCGTAAGGCCCGATGACGGCGCCCTTGCGCGCTTCCGCGGAGTCGATGTGGCAGAATTCGCGGATTTCGGCACCGCCGCGGATCACGGCGTCCCGAAGGACGCAGTGGGAGCGTACACGTGCGCCGCTCTCAATGCGGCTGTCGCCATAGATTTCGCAGGGACCGAACAGCTCCGCGCCTGCTTCCACCCTCGAGAAGGGGCTGACACGCACGGATTCGCGCTGATGCAGGATGACGCCGGAGGCCAGCAGCCCGGACGCGCGGCGCTCCTGAAGCAGGGATTCGGCTTCGGCGAGTTCCGCGGGGGTGTTCACGCCGAGCAGGGCCGCGGCTTCGCAGCCAGCGCCTTCCGCACGGATGCCGCGCACGTCCATGCCCGCCTCAAGCCCGAGGGCCGCGAGATCGGTGATGTAGTATTCCCCGCTGGCGTTGGCGCGGCCAAGGCGGGGCGTCAGGGCACGCACGGCGGGCAGGGAAAAGAGGTAGATGCCGGTGTTGACTTCGCGGGCTTCTTCCTTCGGCCCGTAGAGCGCAGGGTCGAAATCTTTGGCCTCCACAATGGCGCGCACCGCGCCGTCCCTGCGCACCACGCGGCCGTAGGAGGCGGCGTCGTCCAGTTCGAGGCTGAGAAAGGCCACGTCCGCACCCCAGGCCCGCTCCAGAAAGCGTTCCAGGGCGGCTGCGGTGACGAGGGGCGCGTCCCCGTTGACCACGAGCAGGCGGCCCTCAGGCGGGAGCTGGGGCAGGGCGGTCATGAGCGCGTGCCCCGTGCCGCGCTGTTCCTTCTGTTCGATGAGGCGGGCAGAGCGCCCCAGGCGGGCGGCTGCGGCTTCGGCCTCGCGGGAGACTTCGGCGGCGGCATTGCCCACGAGGGTGAAGATTTCCTGACGGCCATCCAGCTCGTGGAGCGCGGCCGTGACCAGGGCAAGCATGGTTTCCCCCAGCAGGGTCTGAAGAACCTTGGGGCGCGGCGAGGGCATACGCGTTCCCCTGCCCGCGGCAAGAATGAGGGAGGTGAGAACTTCCATACGTCGCTTCCTAGGAGAAAGAACGCCCGGCGGCGCAGAGCAGCAGCCCCAGGGCCAGAATGACAAAACCCGCGGCGCGTCCCTGACGGGCGGGGAGTTCGGCAAGGCGCAGAAGGGCGTCCCGCATGGCATCGGGCGCAAGTATCCAGGGCAGCGCTTCCAGCACGGCGGCAAGGCCGAGGGCGCAGAAAAAGAGGGAGAAATTGAAATTCATGGGGCAAGTATCCCCGCGAAAGGGCCGAATGTAAAGCCTTTTTCCGGGAAGCGGGGCAGGGGAAAGGCAGGCGGGGCAAGTCGGGTGTTCAGGGCTAAGGCATCGGCGGCCTTTTTCGATGGAATCCGGGCGTGACAGGCTCGGGATGGGGTGAAAGGGACTCAGGTTCAACAGCCGGAATCAAACCCAGTGCGGAAAAGCGGAGTGATTCTTCCCGGATGTTCCCCTGCCGTGCCGGTGGAGCCGCTCAGTGACCCCGGGCGTGTAAGCATGTCCGGCAGACGTTGGCTCTCATCATCTTACTTCCTTTATGGTTTGAGACCTCGGCCTTTAGGCCGATAGAGCCCCACCCCGCCCTGAAGGGCGGGGTATCTTTGGGGCGGTAGCTTGGGAGGGGATGCAAACCCCT
The DNA here is from genome assembly GCF_947631555.1 of uncultured Mailhella sp. Lineage (GTDB taxonomy): Bacteria > Desulfobacterota > Desulfovibrionia > Desulfovibrionales > Desulfovibrionaceae > Mailhella. Next base: position 6,141 of record NZ_CANRLT010000070.1, read on the forward strand.
CCCAAGCGCAGGACGCAAAGCCCTGAAGGGCTTTGCTACATTATTGCTCAAACCCGGGTGCAGCAGACGCGGCGCTTGTGAAGAACTTTTTGCAGTGCGCAAGGGGGTTCCTGGTTGCGTCGCCTGGCGGGATGGGATAGGAAGGAAGAAGCTCTGTATACTATGTTATTGAAGAGGAGAACCCGTCATGGACTTCAAGCGTTTTTTTGCCTGCTTCGCCGTTGCCGCCCTGTGCTTTACCACTACGGCCTATGCCGCTGAAAAGGCCAACCTGAACAGCGCCACGGAAGAAGAACTCGCCGCCGATCCCGCCATCGGGCCGGATCTGGCCGCCAAAATCGTGGAATACCGTGGAAACGTCGGCGATTTCACGAGCTATGAAGAGCTGAAGGAAGTGGAAGGCATCACCGATACCAAGATCAAGGAAATCAACGAGCATTTCGAGATCAAGGGCGTCGCGAGCTTTGACTGCAACTGCTGACGCCGCGTTCACCCGCGGTGTCTGTTTTCGATTCCGGGCCGCTGCCGGACGCCCGGCGGCGGGAGGTTCATGCGGCGCAGAACGCCTGAACCGGCCGGACACACCCTTTAACCAAAGGTGTTCTTAATGAAGAAGAGTACTCTCAAGAACCTTGGCAAGCTGTCTCTTGCTCTGCTGCTTGCCGTCGGTTTGAACGGAGTAGCTTCGGCCGGAGTGGCGCCTGCCGACGGCAGTGCGGCCATGAAATCCCCGGCCGCGAATGCCGCCGTCGTTGCCAAGCTGATCGGTCTCGTGAACAACCTTCACGAGAAGACCATGCTGGGTACGGAACGTACCATCAACGACGGCATCGTCATTCGCCAGAGCTACATCAAGGACGGCAAGATCGTCATTCCTCCCGAAGGGCTGTATACCACGGCGCGTTCGAGCAACTGGTATCCCTTCGACAACGAGCCTATCACCATGGCCGGCAAGCTGTACCGCGTCATCGTGGACCGTTACGTCCGCGATGTGGTGCGCGACGTGGTCATGAAGAAGGGCGACGTGATCACCAGCAACGCCGACAAGTCCCGCGGCTGGGAACTGAGTTCCCTCGAAGGCTGGACCACCTACGGTCTGGCTGACGGCAAGGAAGCTGTCTTCAAGGTTGTGAAGACCACGGGCAACTACTACGGTGCCTCCTTCCCCGTGAAGGTGGGCACGAGCATCAGCAATGATGCCGCGAACGGCGCACTGGTCAACGGCTCCAAGCAGCCCGTGGGCCACACCGTGCCCGACGAGACGAACAACCTCTCCCGCTTTGACTACGGCAGCAACGTGGCCAGCGTGGGCCGCACCTACGTTGTCGTGGACAAGATTGACGAACAGAACAACGTTCATGTGCGTGAACTGGGCACGGACAGCTGCACCGACCTCTTTATGTCCACTGCCAGGCCCGTGACCGGCACCTACGCGGACGGCGCGGCCTTTGCGGTTGGCGATGCGAAGGTGGCGGTGAAGAACATCGGCAAGGACAGCGTGGAGGTGTCCATCACCGAAAAGTCCGGCGCCGTGACCACAAAGAAGCTCTACATCGACTCCAAGAATGCCAAGTGGCTCATGCAGTCCATGGTGGAGCGCGACAAGTGCTACGTCGTTTCCAAGGACGGCAAGACGCTTGTGCATCTGAACATTCGCCCCGGCAACCCGTTCAAGGACGGTAAGGTGGAACTGGTTGCGTACTCTGATGTCATCGACGTGCAGAACGGATCCGACTGGCCTACGGACACGCGGTTCCTGGCACGTCCCGAGACCTGAGCGACGTGCACCTATCCGCACGAAGTCATGATCGCCAACAAGGAAGCGATCGTGCTTGACGGCGGAGCCAACAACGTGTTTGTTGGTCCTGACAACCAGTTCAAGATCGTTATCGATGAATTTGACGGCACCACCGTGAAGGCGTGGCATGTCGAGACCGCCAAGGCCAAGACCGGCAACCTCGTCACGCGTGCCCAGGGCAAGAACATCGACCTTGTCATCGGCAAGGCCTGCCGTTCCACTGTTCACTTCATCAGCCGCTGGTACGGCAAGATGTATGATGAACAGCTGAAGGGCATGGACGTGTTCAAATAGCATCGAACCGGCACGGGGATTCTGCGGCCCCGTGCTTTTTTTATCCGGCCCCGCGCCGTATCGCCTTTTCTCCCCGCGGGCTTTTCCGGCAGCGGGGCGTGAACGGGGCGCGGCCGGTTTTCCGCTCCCGCTTTCCCCCTGAAGCGGAAACGAGGCGATTGTAAACTTTTGCAAACTTCCGGCGCGGCGGGGAAGAATCGTGTTAGAAACAGAGTGCCCCGCCGTATCTTCTCCCCGGGGCTTTCCCTGAAGACGGCAGGGCGTCCCTTCCGAGTCTGGGGGCTGGTTTTTCTGTTTCACCGGCCGCGGCTTCCCTGCCACCCTGCCTTCCCTTCAAAGTCAGCGGAGAATGCTGCCGGCAGAAGGGGCAGGTCAAAAAATTTTCCGTCTCCCCGGCAGGAAGCGCGTCCGGGGAAAGCCGCCCTCCCTGCTTCGGCGGACAAGAGGCGGCGGGGCGCAGGCGGCAGAATACGCATCTGTAACCGTTCACAAGGCAGGTTTCCCATGCCCGACGGCTATTCCCGAAGGAATTTTCTCAAGCTCAGCGCGGCACTGCTCGCAGGCGGCGCAGCCATCGCTTCCCCAGGCAAGGCCCGCGCCATCGGCTATGTCCCCCCGCAGGGCGGACCGGTGACGGAGTCCAAGGGCTACTGCCCGTTCTGCCAGGTGCGCTGCACCTACACGGCCCGCGTTCAGGACGGGAAGATTCTCAGCGTCACCGGCGATGCCGGGAACTACTGGACCGGCGGGGCCATGTGTCCCAAGGGCATGTCCATCCTGGAGCTGATGGACAGTCCTTTCCGCATCACGGAACCGATGTTCCACGAGGCAGACGGAAGCTGGCGCAGGATCAGCTATGAGGAAGCCGTGGCCATGACGGCGGAGCGCCTCAAGGCTGTGCGCGACAAGTACGGCGACAAGGGCGGCAACCGCGTGGCTCTCACCATGCCGCTCTGGGACTGCCTGGAATCGGAAATCGCGGCGCTCATGACCCTGCGCACCGTGGGCAGCGTACAGGCCATGCCTCCGGGCGAAACCTGCGTGTCTACGGCCTCCAACATGCTGGGACTCATGCTCGGCGTGAACAGCGGTTCCACACAGGTGGACGAACTGCTCAAGGCGGAAACCGTGGTGCTCTGGGGCGCGAACGTCAACGACCTCTATCCGCCCTACACGCGCTGGCTCAAAGCCGCCCGCGAACACGGGGCAAGGATTCTGTACATCGATCCGCGGCGCACGCGCACCAGCCTGTGGTGCGACCGGCAGTTCCGCCCGCAGCCCGGCACGGACGGCGTGCTTGCGCTGGGAGCCATCCGCTGGGTGCTGGAGCAGGGGGCTTATGACGAAGAGCGCGCCCGCTTCCAGATCGAGGATTTCGAGAACCTCGCGCCGCAGACGGAGAAGTTCACGCTTGAGCGCGTGGCGGAGGTGACGAAACTTTCTCAGGAGGAAATCCTCTCCTTCTACCAGGCGCTGGCCGAAAGCCGCAGAACCATCGTGTGGCTCGGCGGCTCGCTCTCGCGCCAGACCAACGGCATCACCACGGCCCGGACCATCATTCTGCTTCAGGCGCTCCGGGACAACCTCATCGGCGAAGGCAAGGGTATGCTCACCTTCCAGAGCGGCAAGCCCGGCGGCGGCGAAGAGCTGGTGGACCACTTCTTTGGCGAGAACAAGACGCCGAAGATGAACTTCCGCCGTCTGCGCATGACCATGGAAAAGAAGAATCTGGACGTGCTCTTCCTCAATTCCAGCTACCGCCGCAATCCCGATGCCCTGGGCGTGCGCAAGGCCATAGAAAAGGTGCCTTTCGTGGTGCACATGGGCTTCTTCCTGGACGAGGAGTCCGAAGTTTCCACCCTGTTCATCCCCGCGGCCTTTGGTCCGGAAAGCCAGGGCTGCGGCTACGGCAACGAAAACCAGGTGGCCTGGCGCGAAAAGCTGGTTCAGGCCCCCGGCTCCTGCGTCCCGGCCTGGCAGTTCTACCGCGATGTGGGCCGCAGGCTTGACCCGGAGCGCTACCCCGATTTTAAGGATCCTGAAGCGCTGTGCCGTATGCTTCAGCAGCTGGTTCCCTCGTGGAAGGGCTTGAGCGTGGAGCGGATGCGCGCCTCTTCCACCGTGACCTGGCCGCTTTTCGAGGAGGGGGCCGGAGAGCGCACGGGCACGGTGTTCAGCGAGGGGAAGCTGCTCACCCCCACGGGCAAAATGACCGTGGCCGACCGCGTGTTCGGCGGCATTGACCGCTGGGACTACCCCAAGGGGCATCCCGCGGCCAGGGACGGCAAAAAGGAATTTCCGCTCATCCTCACCCAGGGCAAGCAGCTCTGGCACTGGCAGCAGACGCTGACCAACTTCGCCCGTTCCATGGCGCAGTTCTCAAACGGTCGTTTCGTGCAGGTGAACCCCCGCACGGCGGAGGAGCTGGGGCTTGTCCAGAACGACAAGGTCATGCTGGAAACCGTCAAGGGCGGACTCGAGTGCTGGGTGGACATCACGGAAAACGTGCTTCCCGGGGCGGTGTTCACCCCGGCTAACTGCTGCCGCACCACACCGCTCGCGGAGAACCGGAGCGATTCCATCTGCGACATTCTCCCCAATTACTGGGACCGCATTTCCGCGCAGCACAACTGCACGGGCTGCCGCCTGAGAAAACTGTGAGAGGTGCGTCATGGCGCGATACGTCATGCTTATTGATTCCGGCGTGTGCATGAACTGCAAGGCCTGCGTTGTGGCCTGCCAGCAGCGCAACCATGTGCCCTACGGGCTTTCGCGCAACTGGGTGCGCGAGACGGACAGCGCGTCTTCTCCCTGCGGGGCGGCTTTCCAGCCCGGCGCCTGTATGCACTGCGACGACCCCTCCTGCGTGCGCGCCTGTCCCACGGGCGCCACCTGGAAGAATCGCGACGGCGCCGTGGAAATCGACCGTTCCCGCTGCATCGGCTGCGGAAGCTGCATCGACGCCTGTCCCTACCATGCGCGCTTCCGCCATCCCCTCACCGGCACGGCGGACAAGTGCGACTACTGCCGCGGCAGCACACCCGGGCAGACGCCGGCCTGCGTCGCCGTGTGCCCCACGCACTGCCGCATTTTCGGAGACGCCGACGATCCCGCATCGGACGCGGCAAAGGCGCTTGCCTCCAGAAAGGCCGTGCACGTCATCCCGGCGGGGAGCGGCGCCAGGCCCACGCTGGCCTATCTTGACGCCACCACGCCGGCAGAGCTTCCCGCCGGAAGCACGGGGAGCAGGCTGGACGCCATGCGCCCGCTGGCCAGGGGCGTCAAGTGGACGGGCGGACTGGTTCTTGCGGCACTGGCGGGAACCTTCGTGCGCCAGCTCGTCAAATCTTCGGAAAAGGAAGACGAGGAGCTGGAGCGGGAACGCCGGAACGCTGAAGGCGGCAGAGACAAGGAGGACAAGGCATGATACGGCGACATTCCCGTTCCGCGATCTTCATGCACTGGTTCAACGCCGTGTGCTGGATCTTTCTGCTTTTTTCGGGCTTCGCGCTGCTCGCCGGGGACATGCAGCCCGTGGGCCGCTGGTGGGAAGAGTGCTGGCAGGGGCTTTTCGGAGACCGCGGCCTTCTGGTGGCGCACCTTGCTGTGGGAACGCTGTGGGTGGCCGTCTACGCGCTTTACCTCGTTGTGTTCGGCCGCAGAGAAGCGCTGCCCTTCCTGCGTGAGGTGACCTCCTTCGACGTTAAAAGCGACATGCTCTGGTGTGCGAAAAAGGGCCTGTGGCTGGTGCTCGGCCCGAAGCAGACCCGGAAGCTCGGCATCGACCCGGCGCTTCCCCCGCAGGGCTTCTACAACGCCGGTCAGCGCCTGGTGGCCGTGCTCGCGGTGCTCTCCAGCGCGGGTCTTGCCGTGACGGGGCTTGTCATGGGCTTCTGTTCCGGTGCTTCGGAATGGGCCGTTTCGGAAAGCGTGCTTCAGTGGTGCATTTTCGCGCATTTCTGCTGCGCGGGCCTGATGGCGATTTTCCTGCCCGTCCACATCTACATGGCGGCGCTGGCCCCCGGCGAAGGCCCGGCCCTGCGTTCCATGTTCACCGGCTTTGTGCCCGAAAGCCACGCTGAACACCACAACCCGCTCTGGTACGCCGCCCTGAAGAAAAACGGCTGACGGGGCAGGGGCAGACGCCGGAAGAGCGGAAAAAGCCGCGCGTCCTGCCGGCCGCAGGAAAAGGGCTTGCAGAGAACGCAGATTGCGGTCACAAAGGAGGGACGGCGCATCCTTCCTTCTGGTTCTGATTCCGGACTTGAAGCCGGGGCAGCTCAGGATTGAAGGCGGGAGCGCGGGAGGAAATGCCTCGGGGAGCAAGGCCCTGGAGGCTTTGCTGCCGTATCTGACGCGAAGGGGTTCTCTATGGGTATGATGACGTTTGTTTCCGTCCTGACCTGGGAAAAGCCGAAGATCGAGCAGGCGCTCAGGGATGAGCTTGACGCCATGCCCGAATCGCTCCGCAGGATCGCGGCGCATGTACTCATGGCCGGGGGCAAGCGTATCCGGCCCCTGATGACGCTGAACGCCGCGCGCATGTGCGGTGCGGAGGGCGGGGAACTGTACCGGCTCGCCTGCATTCCCGAAATGATCCACGCCGCCACATTGCTGCACGATGACGTGCTGGATGGCGCGGACAGGAGACGGGGCGTG
>NZ_CANRLT010000071.1 GCF_947631555.1 uncultured Mailhella sp.
TGTGCGGCCGGGGAAGAGCCACGGACAGCCGGGATGTCGGGGAATGGAACGAATGACCTCCATGGCCGCATCGGACAGGGGAATATGCCTTGCCTTGCCGGACTTGGACAGCGGCACGAGGAGCAGCCGCAAATCTAGCCGTACATGCTCCCAGCGCGCCTTGAGCACCTCGCTCTTGCGTGCGCCGGTCAGCAGAAGCAACCGTATGGCCAGGGCTTCTAGGCGTTCGCTTTTTTCCAGTACCCGTCTGAGACGCCGGGCTTCCTCCCGGCTGAGGTACCTTTCCCGCAGGGTGCAGATTTTAAAGGAAGGCACACCAAGACAGGGGGACTGTCCCGCAGGCAGAAGTCCATGCAGTCCGGCCAGAGAGCATATCGTCTTGAACACCGCCAGAATGCGGTTGCAGGTGGCCGGGGCCAGTCTTGAGGAAAGCCCGTGCAGCCAGGTTTCCACTTCGCAGCGCCGGATGCCGGCAAGCTGTCTCTGACCGAAGGCCGGGGATATGTACTGGCGGGCGATGCGTTCATCCACGCACCAGCTGCGCTTGCGAACCTGCACATGCGGCAGATAGATGCGGGCGACAAAGTCATCAACATTAGGACTGTCAGGGCGTCTGAGCCTGCTGTCTTGCTTCACCGGCAAAAACGGCAGCCCCAGGGAGAAGCCCGACGGACGGCGGCAAACCATACGCGTTCTCCTTATAAAGAATCCATGAGGAAGACTGTGACAACAGCCGGAGAGCTTACGCGCCGTTTGCCCATGAAGAAAGAACCAGAGGCAGGCGTTTTTCGGCACTTCTGGAGATATTCAAAAAATTCTGCCGATTCCTGACGGGGCAGCCAGCTTTTTCGGCAGAGACCAAGGAAGTTTGCGAAGGTCACGCGCCCTTCTGCTGGCGTCTGTGACGGCTATCTGTCCGCACGGGAGACTGTCTCCAGCTTAAAATTTCACCCCGCCCACCATGCACCGGAACATGATGGAGACCGCGGGGAAAACTATCGGACAAAAAAGCCCCTGCGAGGTGATCGCAAGGGCAAAAACGGCTGCTGGAGCCAGCTTGGAGACTTGAACTCCAGACCTACTGATTACGAATCAGTTGCTCTACCAACTGAGCTAAGCTGGCGCATAGAGATTTCTTTTTAGGGAGTTTCAGTGCTCCTGTCAACTCTTTTCGTCCAGGCGGAAAACAAACGGGCGTAAGACTAAGGGCGTGAACGGGCAGGCCATTTTCCTTCGCGTTTTTTGCCCCCCTGATACGTGGCAACTGGTCAGAGAGCAAGGGGAACCGTGAAGATGAACATGCCGCCCGGCCCCTTTTCCGCACGGATGACGCCGCCGTGCCGCTCCACAATGTGCTTGCAGATGGCCAGTCCCAGCCCCGTGGAATGGGGCGAGACCCGTTCCTTCTCCACGCGGTAGAAGCGTTCGAAAACCCGTTCGCAGTCCTGTTCGGGGACGCCCGGTCCCTGATCGGCCACACTGAACACGGCCATGGATTCGAAGGGCGAACGTTCGCCGCAGATGGTGATGATGCCGCCCTCCGGGGAATAACGGCAGGCGTTTTCCAGAAGGTTGCGGAAGACCTGGGTGACGTAGTGGGCGTCCGCCCGGATGTTCATCGTCCTGTCGATGTGGATTTCTGTCTCGATGCGCTTCTGCTCCAGACGGCTGGCGCAGGCGTCAAGGGCGTCCTCCAGGACGAAGGCTGCGCGCACGCAGGTGAGCTGGAGCGGGACGTTGCCGCTTTCCAGTCGGGACAGGCGCAGCATGTCCTCAACCAGCAAACTCATGTGCCGGGCACTGCGCAAAATGATGCCGGTGAACTTCTGCCGGTCTTCGGTGTGGTGCGGGGGCAGGTCGAGGATGGTCTCGGCAAAGCCCACGATCGTAGTCAGCGGTGTGCGCAGCTCGTGGGCCACTTCGCCCATGAATTCCTTGCGGCGGCGGCTCATGCGGATGAGGTCGCTGATGTCGTGGAACACCGCCACGGCGTAGGGGGCGTCTTCTCCCGTGAAGAGCGAGGCGTCCTTCAGCGGTGTGATGCGTACGCTGAGCACGGTTTCGTCTTCCAGCGCAATGCGGAACGCCGGGGAAGCATGGCGTTCGGGGAGAAAGTCGTGCAGGAAGGAATCCAGCATTTCCCGAAAGGTCGAACCGGGGATCACGGACGCGGCGGGAAGTCCTGCAGCGCTGCTGGTGAACAGCTGGCAAAAGGCGGGATTAGCCTTGAGGATGACGCCCCGCCGATCCAGAATGATGACCCCCTCGTCCAGACTGTCGAGAATGCTGTCCAGGGGGATGGGGCGGGCCTTCTGAAACAGTTCTTCCGTCTGGCCGCTGCTGCCGGGAATGAGATCCCTGCAGGAAGCGCTGTCGGCGACAATGGAGGGTGCTTTCATAGGTTATCCCTTGCAGCGGTAGCCGATGCCGCGCACCGTCTCGATGATGTCCGCGCATTCACCAAGGCGGGCGCGCAGGCGCTTGATGTGCGTGTCCACCGTGCGGTCGTAGCCTTCAAACTGGTAGTCCCACACCGAACTCAGCAGCTCCTCGCGGGAACGCACGCAGCCCTGTGAGCGCATGAGTTCCTGAAGCAGACAGAACTGTATGGCCGTCAGCTCCACGGGGGAGTCGTTCACGGTAACGCGGTGCGCCTGGGGATCAAGGCATACACCGTGACAGCGCAGCACATGTTCCTCTGCTTCCGGCGGCGTGTTCTTGCGGCGCAGCATGGCCCGGAGGCGGAGGAGCAGTTCCCGCGTGTTGAAGGGCTTGACCACATAGTCGTCGGCCCCCAGTTCGAAGCCCACGATGCGGTCCACGTCGTCACCCCGTGCCGTGAGCATGATGATGGGAATGTTTGCCGTGGCACGGTCGCTGCCCAGTTCGCGGCAGACATCAAGGCCGTTCATGCGGGGAAGCATGATGTCGAGCAGAATAAGGGAGGGCTTGCAGCGGCGCGCCAGCTCCAGGGCAGTCACGCCGTCCGCCGCCTCCAGCGTGGCGTAGCCTTCCCGCTTCAGGTTGAAGACCAGAAGATCCCGGATGTCCTGCTCGTCGTCCACGACAAGGATGAGAGTATCGCTCATGGAAGCTCCCTGCGCTGAGTGTGTTAACTCTACCTATATAATGAATGGCGGAAGATGTATAGCCGCTCCTCGCAAAAACTGTCACAGAACTGACACAAAGATGCCTTCTTATCGACATGAGACGGCGTTAGGATGCTTACCATGAGGAAACAGCCAAGCCTCAGAGAACAGAATGCGCTGCGATAACTTTCGAGTGGCAACAAAGTTATGACAGCTTCTTCCGGCCCAGGCCCGCGGGTTCGGAAGCCGGCCCGGGATTTCTCCTTTCCGTCCCGGGCCGTTTTTTATTTTTTCCTTTCTCACTCATCTGACACATACTTGTCATGATTCTGCCGTGTTACTGCCATCATGCTGCCGTCTTTCCGACACGGATACCCTGTATGCTGAGCCATGTCAGGCGCGCCGTCTTTCCGGCGTTGGAAGGAGGGGAGCCGCCTCAGGGCCGTAAAAAAAGGATTCTTCATGATCAGGATAGGTATCAATGGTTTTGGGCGTATCGGTCGATATCTGCTTCGTGTCATGCATCTTTTCCCTCAGTGCGAAGTGGCCGTCATCAACGGACACCGCGCCAGCAACGAGGAAATGGCCTATCTGCTCAAGTACGACTCCGTGCATGGCCGCTTCCCCGGCAAGGTGCAGGCCACGGAGAACGGCATCATGCTCGATGGACGGGAGATCCCCGTCACCCGCTGCGACAAGGGCGCCTGGAAGTGGCGCGACTACGGCGTGGACATCGTGGTGGAGACTTCCGGCACACTGAAGAAGCGTGCCCTTCTGGCTCTGCACATGGACTGCGGCGCGAGGAAAGTCATTATTTCCGCTCCGTGCAGCGATGCGGACGTGACCATCGTCATGGGCGTGAATCAGGACATCTATGACCCCGAAAAGCACGATGTGATCTCAGCGGCCTCGTGTACCACCAACTGCCTGGCCCCCGCCGTGAAGGTCCTGCACAACGAATTCGGCATCCTGCACGGACTGATGACCACCATCCATTCCTACACCATGAGCCAGCGCCTGCTTGACGGGACGCAGAAGGATCTGCGCCGCGGCCGGGCTGCCGGGCTTTCCATCATTCCCACCACCACCGGAGCGGCGGCGGCCGTGGGCAAGGTTATCCCCGAACTCAAGGGGCTGCTCAACGGCGGCGCTCTGCGCGTGCCCACACCTGACGTCTCGCTGGTGGACTTCACCTGCGAGCTGAAGACGGAAGTCACCGCGCAGGAGGTCAACGCTGCGCTCAAGTACGCCTCGGAAACCTGGCTCTATGAGGCCCTCGGCTACTGCGATGAGCCGCTCGTCTCCATAGACTATGTGGGCGACACGCACGGCGGCACGGTGGACGCCTCCTTCACCGCCGTGATGAACAAGACCATGCTCAAAGTCGTGGTCTGGTACGATAACGAATCCGGCTTCACGCATCAGCTTGGCCGTCTGATCCGCCTCGTGGCTTCGAATCTGGAAGCGCAGGACGCATCCGGGGCCGTTTAACCCTGCGGGGGAGCACCCCGAAACACAGGACTGAGAGGTATGAGTATGGATATCAGGGAAACGGGTTCCTCCTTCATCATGACCGGCGCGGACATCGTACGCATGGGAGAAGCCGCGGAAATGCTGGTGGGCGGCAAGAACTACAATACCGCGCTCATCAGCCGCGTCGAAGGCATCAGCACGCCGCAGTTCCGCGCCATTCCCGCCACAGCATTCCACGCCGTCCTTGACGAAAGCCGCGTCAACGCCTCGCTCATCTATGAGGTGGTGAACAGAGCCATGGACGAGGTGGACTGGGCCTCGCCCGCGGTGGCTTCCGATCACGGCTTTTTCAGCACCTTCGTGCGGCGCAATGCCGCTGAGGTCCGCCGCCTGAGTGCGGGCAAGAGCGCCAGCACCTGCCTGCGCGACTTCGTGAATCAGGTGGTGCATGGCTTTGCGGAATCCCGCGAGAACATCGACCAGCTCCGCAGGCGTTCCATCCTGGTGCAGACGGCCATTCTTTCCGTCACGCTGCCCGCGGCGGTGGATGCGGCCGTTCGGCAGGCCTACCGCGACATGTGCGCAGAAGGCGGGGAAGGAGAATTTCCCGTAGCCGTGCGTTCGTCTGCGGCAGGCGAAGACTCCCGCAAGAAGGCTTTCGCCGGACTCCAGGACACGTTCCTGAACATCACGGGCGAAGACGCTGTGGCCGAAGCCTATCTCTGGGACTGCGCCTCTGCCTATAACCTGCGCTCCATGACCTATCGCCGCGAAGCCATCCTCGACGCCGTGGCTCATGCCGAGAGTGCGGGAGACCCGTCCATCGCCGAAGCCGCCCGCCGGGAGTGGGCCATCGAGAATACGGCGCTTTCCGTGTGCATCATGCGCATGATCCGTCCCGCGGTGGCAGGCACGGCGTTTTCGGCGGACACGGCCACGGGCTGCCGCGGCACCACCCGCAACGACCTTGTGAGCATCGACGCCAGCTACGGACTGGGCGAATCCATCGTGGGCGGCATGGTCACGCCGGACAAGTTCTACGTCTTCCAGCGCGATGACGGCACCGACGTGGTGGTGCGCTTCATGGGCCGCAAGACCGTGCGCATGGTCTATAACGAGGACTCCGGCGGCACGCGCATCGAATCCGTGCCGGAAAGCGAAGTTAACACCTGGGCTTTGGGCGAAAATCAGCCCATCGAGGTGGCCCGCGGTGTGCGCGCCATCAGCAGGGCCTACGGCGGCATCATCATGGACACGGAGTTCTGCATCGATGCACAGAGCCGCCTGTGGTTTGTTCAGGCCCGGCCCGAAACGCGCTGGAACGCCGAACTGGACGAACACCCGGAAACCATCTTCATGCGCCGCAAGGAAGTTGAGCCTCAGGCAGCCGCCCATGCGGAAGTGCTCCTTGCGGGCAACGGCGCGTCCCGCGGCGCGGGACAGGGCACGGTGCGCTTCCTGCGTTCCGCTCTGGAACTGAACCGCATCCAGCCCGGCGACATTCTGGCCGCAGAACGCACGGATCCCGACATGGTTCCCGGTATGCGCGTCGCTTCCGCCATCATTGCCAACGTGGGCGGCGACACCAGCCACGCGGCCATCACCTCGCGGGAACTGGGCATCGCGGCGGTCATCGGCGTACAGAATCCGCTGGCCATGCGCTCGCTGGACGGCCAGCCCGTGACGGTGGACGGCACACGGGGCCTGGTCTACCGCGGACTGCTGCCCCTGTGCGATGTGGGCGGCGAGCTGAACGTGTCCAAGCTGCCCGCGACCCGCACCCATGTGGGCATCATTCTGGCCGATGTGAACCAGGCCATGTTCCTTTCCCGTCTGCGCCATGTGCCGGACTTTGAAGTCGGCCTGCTGCGCGCGGAATTCATGCTGGGCAGCATAGGCGCGCACCCCGCGGCCCTGGAAGCCTACGACAACGGCACGCTGGAAGAGTTCGTGGAACGCCGCCTTGCGGATCTGCACGAACAGGTAAGCCGTCGCATCTCCGAGCAGATCGCCGTGGGGCAGGTACAGGCGCCCTTCGCCGAGGTGCAGCTCAAGCCCTACGTCGTCCAGCTCATGGACATGGCCTCCCTGTACGCCAACACGTCCAGCGTGTCCCGTGCGGAAGCGCTCATGGCCGAATACATGGAACGCGCCGAACGCAACCGTGATCTGCTCCAGACTTCCGATGACCTGCGCACACATATCCGCGTGGTCATGGGCGCAGACGAACCCGGCTCCAGCGTGACCGAAGAGGACGTCAAGGCGGCTATGGCCGCGGCCTCCAAGAAGCCTCTCGTTCAGGAAGTTCTCCTGTACATCAACGGTATGCGCCGCCGCGTGGCGGCTCGTACCCGCCTTGGCAGAGAAATAGAGGAGATCCGCAGCATCCCCGAAAAAATCGAGCAGCTCATCGTGAGCAGCGGCCACGAGAGCGGGCGCGACCACTACATCCGCACCCTGGGGCGCAACCTGGCGCTGTTCGCCATGTCCTTCTACGGCAAGGACATTGTCTACCGCACCACGGACTTCAAGAGCAACGAGTACCGGAACCTGCTGGGCGGCTGCCTCTTCGAACATACCGAGGATAACCCCATGCTCGGCTACCGCGGCGTGTCCCGAGACATCCACGACTGGGAAATCGAGGCGTTCAAGCGCGCCCGCACGCTCTACGGCGGAACCAACCTCATGCTCATGCTGCCCTTTGTGCGGACGCTGGAGCAGGCGCGTTCCATGCGCGCCTATCTGGACGAAGTCCACGGACTGCGCAGCGGCGAAAACGGGCTGAAGATTCTGCTCATGGCCGAGCTGCCCTCCAACGCCATCCTTGCGCGGCAGTTCATCGAGGAATTTGACGGCTTTTCCATCGGTTCCAACGACATGACCCAGATGGTGCTCGCCACGGACCGTGACAACGCTGAACTGGCGCACATCTACGATGAAGAGGATCCCGCCGTCATCTGGGCCATCCTGACCGCCATCTTCACCGGCCAGAAGTTCGGCAAGAAGGTGGGCTTCTGCGGCCAGGGCGTGGCCAACAGCCGTATTCTGCGCGGCATGGTCGCCATTGCGGGCATCGTTTCGGCCTCCGTGGTTCCCGATACCTATGTGCAGACCAAGGCCGACTTTGCCGAGGTGGAGTCCGAGAACATCCCAGCGTCCGGGCTGGGCCGCTGGCTGAAGGAACAGCACACCGCCAGGCTGCGCACGCTGCTTTGCGAACAGGGCTATGAGGACGTGGCTCGTCTGGAAGACCCGCAAGATTTCCGCCGCTGGTACGACGGCGAGATCGGCAACCTGCACAAGGATCTGGCAGCCTGCTTCAGCACCCCCTTCGAAGCGGACGCCCGGCAGAAGCTGACCCGCTTCCGCCGCACCTTCCACAAACCCGTGACCTACGCGGCCTGGGACTGGGACGCCACGGTTTTTGATGCGCTCCAGCAGGCCGGGTTCTCCGGCTGGAAGGAACAGGAAGAAGCCGTGCGCGTCCAGCGCGAAAAGTTCGCCGCCCACTGATGCGCCAGGTGCGCCTGCCGCAGGACGAGCGCCGCACATAAAAACAGGCCGGGGCCTTTTCAGGCTCCGGCCGTTCTGGTTAAACGAAAACTCCCGGCATGAGCAGGCCCCCTTTGACAGACTAGGGCAAACACGGCCATGACTGGCATCTGCACGGCACACGTGCAGGCGTCCGGGCTTTCGGTACTACTCATAGTTTTCCAGCAGGAACATGGGCTTGATGGCTACGACTTCGTCGTATTCCGTCTGGCTCACCTTCACGCTGGAATTGAGCGAGCGCAGTACGGACTTCATGTCCTCGTAGGCTTCCGGTACGGTTTCCGAGCGCCCTTCCCGAAGAGAGCGGATCATCCTGGCAAGCGTGGCCGGATGCGCGTAGCGGGCGGGAACGGGAAAATCGGGATAGTCCGCGATATAGTCCGCAAGCTCCCTGCGAGCACGGTCGAGGGCTGCGGTCAGGGCGCGGCTGTTGCTGCGCACGGTGGGCAGGACGTTGGCCCCGGCAAAGAAGAACAGCGCGGCCAGGCCGAGAAGAGTGATGTAGAGGCCGTAATCTCCGGCCCCGCTCAGCCAGACGGAAGCTCCGTAGATGGAGGCGGCCAGCGCGAAGCAGAAAATAGCCAGGGCCACCCACTTGTGCAGGGGATTCGTCAGGGAGTCCACGCGCCTCGCTTTACTGAGCGCGGCAAGGCGTGTGGTGAGATCCGGCCGCTGTTCCAGAAAGGTCAGAGCACGCCGCAGCTCGTCCACGCTGGCCTGTGCCGTAGGACTGAGCACCTTTTTATAGCGCGCCTCTTCCGCGGCCTGTGCCTCGGCCAGCCTTCTGGCAGCCGCTTCGGAAATAGTCCTGATGTGGGGGAAACGCAGCCGGATTTCGGCAAGCATCATGTCCACATGGCTTTCGTGCTTGAACGTGCACTGGACGCTCTCACCCTTGCCGTATTCCACCACGAGATACGGGATGGAGCCGAAAATCCCCTTGCCGGTGAAGCCGCCCTTGCTTAGAGCCACACGCTTGTAGGCGCGCTGGACGTTGGAGGCCGGCACATAGAAGCGGCGATCCAGGAAAAGGCTGTTCAGATACAGGGCCTTTTCTCCAACGCCGCAGGGACCGAAGTTCCGGCAGGCCGTTCTGTCCGCCTTGAGAGCCTTGTCATCCAGTCCGGCGTCACCCAGCCGGGCGGGTTTGAAATACAGCATCAACTACCCCGAGGGACGTGTTCCCACCCCTTCGGAAAGAACGTGCAGGAACGCAGTACGCAAGGGGGCCGCCAAAAGGCGGCCCCGGTTCAGCCCGATGTTCAGGCGCGCTTCTTTGTGGCGCGCAGGAAGAGGCAGAGGAACAGCGCGGCGGCCGCGATGCCCAGAACGTAAGCCACGGCAACGGGCAGCTTCACGATGAGGCCCAGGCATTCGGGAGCCATGCAGAAGTAGGTGATGGACACAGCGCTCATGAAGGCGGCGGGCACGGCGGTGATCCAGTAGTTCTTCTTGTTGAGGAAGAGGTACATGGAAGCGGCCCAGAGCACGATCATGGCCAGAGTCTGGTTGGTCCAGCTGAAGTAGCGCCACACGATGGAGTAGTCGAGCTGGCTGATGAGCGCGCCCGCGCCGAGAAGCGGCACACAGAAGATGAGGCGGTTTTTGTAGCTGGTCTGAGGCATCTTGAACCAATCGGAGAGCACCAGTCGGGCGGAACGGAACGCCGTATCACCGGAGGTGATGGGGCAGGCGATAACGCCGATCATGGCCAGCGCAATGCCGATGCCGCCCATGGTCTTGCTGCACACATCGTAGATGGCGGCGGACTGGCCGGAGCCGAGGCTGGCAAGAAGTCCGGTGGTCTGGCCGTTGGTGATCTCATAGATGGAGCAGCCGGCGGCGGCCCAGATCAGGGCGATGATACCTTCGCACACCATGGCGCCGTAGAACACGAAGTGCCCCTGATGCTCGCTCTTCATGCAGCGTGCCATGAGCGGGGACTGCGTGGCATGGAAGCCGGAGATGGCGCCGCAGGCCACGGTGATGAACATGAAGGCCCAGATAGGCGTGCCCTTGGGATGCATGTTGGCGAAGTGATCCCAGATTTCGGGAATCTGGAACGAGGAGTTCGTCACAAGACCCGCGCCGACGCCAACGGCCATGATGATGAGGCAGATACCGAACAGGGGATAGATCTTGCCGATAATCTTGTCGATGGAAATGAAGGTGGCAATGAAGTAGTAGACCAGCACCACGGTCAGCCAGAAGGAGGCGTTGAGCAGAACACCGCTCGCCCCGGCTTCGCTGCACAGCTTGACGATAAGTCCGGCGGGACCTACCGCGAACACCGTGCCCACCATGACCAGCAGCACCACGGAGAAGACGCGCATCACGGTCTTCATGGTGTCGCCGAGATAAATGCCGGTGATTTCTGAAACGGAAGCGCCGTTGTTGCGCTCGCTGGTCATGCCGGAGAAAAAGTCATGGACAGCGCCGGCAAAAATGGTGCCGAAGGTGATCCACAGGAAGACCACAGGTCCCCAGAGCGCGCCCTGCAAGGCACCGAAGATGGGTCCGAGACCGGCGATGTTCAGAAGTTGGATGAGGAACAGCTTCCACTGAGGAAGCACCACATAGTCAACGCCGTCGTTGATGACAACGGCGGGCGTTTCCCGGTCGTCAGGGCCAAAGGTGTTCTCTACCAGTTTTCCGTAGGTAAAGTAACCGATGATCAGGAGCGCCAGGCAAAGAAAGAAGCTAACCATAACAATACCTTCTCTCAATGCGCGGTTTCCCTTGCAGATACGAGGCAGGGACTCCGCGGTTTGTCCACAAAAACGCAAATAGTCCTTCTGGAAAATTTATGCAAGAAGCTGTACACCCACTGAGGTAAAATTGTCGTAAAAAATTATAACACACTTATATGAAAAGACATTTTTAAAATCTTTTTATGACAAAAATGTAAAATTCTTTCGGAAAACCTTCCTTTGCCGAATTTTTTGTCCACGTTCAGCAGCGGATTTACCGTCCCCAGGAATTTTCTTTAAGAGGCCTGTCCCCGAGAATCCATCCGCGGCGATGCCGGTTTGGAAAAAAAGCTCAAGACGGAGGGGCCGCCGCCGTTCGCAAAACCATTAACCATCCAGGGTGGAAGCCGCGTCAGTTCAGGCTCCTGGGGATGCTGATGTGCATATTGTAAACAGTATCAGAGAGGAAACGCGCTTTTAATGAAGGTCACATCTCAACGTTATGAAATAAAAACGGCTTTTCCAGAAACTCACGGAAACGGCGCAGGATTTCAGGATCAGAAGGTATATACAAGGCTCAAAAAAAATCATGGAAGCCCTGCCTGACAGCGGCAGGGGCTTCCACGACCTGTCTCGTTAAAATCATGGTGGACCCGGCAGGCTTCGAACCTACGACAATCCGGTTATGAGCCGGGGGCTCTACCAACTGAGCTACGGGTCCAACGGCAAGCAGTATGCCCTGAAAGGGGCAGCTTGGCAAGCGTAAAGAAGAAAAGAAAAAGGATGCCGCGAAGCAATTCAATATCTTCGCGGCATCCAAAATGAAGCTAGCTGTGAGAGGTGGCTTACCCTTGCGTCTTACGCTTCCGCGATGGCCTGGAAGTATTCCTGGGGATGGGCACAGGCGGGGCAGGATTCAGGCGCTTCGAGTCCCACATGGATATAGCCGCAGTTCTGACAGCGCCAGACACGGGGTTTGGCAGACTTGAACACCGTGCCGCTTTCAATGGCGGCGGCAAAGGCCAGGAAGCGCTTTTCGTGATGGGTTTCCGCCACGGCGATGGCGCGCATGACAGCAGCGATTTCCGGGAAACCTTCCTTGTCGGCGATTTCCGCGAAGGAAGGATACATTTCCGAGTATTCCTCGTGCTCACCGGCAGCCGAGGCTTTTAGGTTATCCAGCGTGGAGCCGATGACGCCGGCGGGGAACGCGGCACTCACTTCCACGGCACCGCCTTCGAGGAATTTGAACAGGCGCTTGGCATGTTCCTTTTCCTGGTTGGCGATCTCTTCAAACGCCTTCATGATTTCGACGTAACCGTCTTTCTTGGCCTGGCTGGAGAAGAAGGTATAGCGGTTGCGAGCCTGGGATTCACCGGCGAACGCGGTGAGGATGTTCTTTTCCGTTTGGGTGCCTTTCAGCGATTTCATGGTGCGGTTCTCCTGGTCAGAGGAATTTTCAGCGGCAGGCTCGCCTCTGTTACGAAGCCTGCTCTTGAACTTCGCCTTTTTCAGCCCTGGTCATACACGCTTCACACAGGCCATCGTATTCCACACGAACTGCCGTGACGGTGAAGCCTGGAATCTGGACGGACTCCCGGGGGACGCTGGGAAAAGCGCTGCTGGGCACATCCGCCACTCGTCCGCAAACCTTGCAGAAAATGTGATGATGCGGGGCGGTATTGCCATCGAAGCGGCGCATATTCCCCGCGGAAGACAGTTTAACCACTTTCCCTGTTTCGGCAAGGAGATCGAGATTCCTGTACACCGTCCCCAGGCTGATGTGAGGCATGCGTGTCTTTACCAGGGCATACAGTTCGTCTACCGTGGGATGCGTATGCAGTTTGCGCAGCTCTTCGAGAATGATTCTGCGCTGATTTGTCATCCGTGTCTTAGGCATCACAAAACCTCGGTCGGTTTCTCACAAACACATTATCGATAATAAGAATAATTGTCAATAAAGACTAAAAGGAGAGACACTGACTTTTATAATGACAAATGTTTGAGATTATGCTATCCTTCAAAAAAAAACGGAGGGTACCGAGA
>NZ_CANRLT010000072.1 GCF_947631555.1 uncultured Mailhella sp.
CTTAATGTTGGTGTCCACCATGGTGTCCCAGTCGTCCAGGCTGCAATCCCAGCCAGGTTCCAGCCCGCGTGCCCCGCCCGCATTGTTGACAAGAACATCGACTTCATTCCAGCCATCGGGGAGCTTTCCCAGCGTCGCAGTGACGGCTTCACGGTCGCGCATGTCGAGAGGGATGGGCAGGAAGCGCTCACCGAGTTCCTGGTGCAGGGCCTCGAGGCGTTCCCTGCGGCGTCCCGTACCGCTGACCTTCCAGCCGTGAGCTGCAAAAAGCCGTGCCGTGGCGAGTCCGAATCCGGCCGTAACGCCGGTGATGAGAATATGTTTGGGCATGGGGAGTCTCCTTTTGCGATGTATCCATAGTCTAGCGCTCCTGAACATGCAGTGCAAGCCGCTTTTCTTGACGTAACGCACTCCGCCCATTAAACATGGCGGTGAGTTTTTATTCTTGGGGAGAAAGCTATGCAGGAGCGTGCCACAGAATGGAGCCTTGAGGCTTCGGAGCACAGCCGGACACAGGAACAGGAGACGCAGGACAAGGCCGCCCTTGCCGAGGCGGAAAAAAGGAAGGCAGCCGCCTCTTCCGTGTTCTGGTCTGCGCTGCTTACGGCCATCAAGCTGGCGGCCGGTATTTCCACCAACAGTCTGGGTCTGCTTTCCGAGGCTCTGCACAGTACGCTGGATCTTGCCGCTGCGGGCATCACCTGTCTTGCCGTGCGCGTCTCCTCCCAGCCCGCAGACGAGGAGCATCCCTACGGCCATGGCAAGGCCGAAAGTCTGGCGGCACTGGCGGAAACGGGACTTCTGCTCGTGACCTGCGTGTGGATCGTTGCCGAAGCCGTGGAACGCCTGTGCTTCGGAGCCGCTCCCGTGGAACCTTCCTGGTGGGCCTTCGCCGTGGTCTGCGTCTCCCTGCTTGTGGATATTTCCCGTTCCGCCATGCTGCGCCGCGTTGCGCGGAAACACAAGTCGCGGGCGCTGGAAGCAGACGCCATGCACTTCACAACGGACATCTGGTCCTCCGCCGTGGTGCTGGGCGGACTTGTCTGTGTTTCCCTCGCCTCCTTCACCCCCGAAGGCTCCGAACTTGGCAGCGTACTCACCCATGCCGACGCCGTGGCCGCTCTTGGCGTTGCGGTCATCGTGCTCAGGGTGAGCTGGAGCATGGCGAAAAACGCCGTCCTGATTCTCATGGACGCCGGAATGAACGACGAGACCGGACGTATCCGGGCGGCTCTTGCCGCAGGCGCTCCCGCCTATGCCGTGCGCGGCCTGCGTGTGCGCGAGAGCGGTGCCAGATATTTCGTGGATCTGGTGGTCACAGCGCCTTCCAGTCTGCGAGTGGACGCGGCTCAAGACATTACGGCCATGCTGGAAAACATCGTGCGCGGCGTGCTTCCCCAGGCCGAGATCTCCGTACAGATGGAGCCTGAGGACGAACGGCGCGACCTTTATGCCACTTCCTACCGTCTGGCCTCACTGCACCGCTTGATGATACACAGTCTTCGGCTGGTGACACAGGACGACGGTATGCATGCGGAAGTACACGTCGAATTGCCTGCGGACATGCCGCTTCAGGAAGCCCACGCCCGTGTGAGCGCCTACGAGGAGGATCTCTGCCGGCGTGTGGGCGCTGCCTATGTGGTTTCGCACATTGAACCGGAACAGCCTGTTTGCTCCGCCTCCCGCCACGCCGTGGATCACGGACTGGTCGAGCGGACGGTCTGCGCCTGCACCGCACGTTCCGAACTTCGTTCCCCGCATCGCATCTATCCCAGAACCAGCGAGGAGGGGACGTCGGTGACGTTCCACTGTCTCTGCACGACGGCAGAGACTGTGGCCACCGCCCATGAAAAGGCGGCGCAGCTGGAAGCGGCCATAGACCGGGAACTGCCCGACCTTGTTCGCGTGACCATCCATGTGGAGCCTGCAGGAGAAGATCGGTGAAGGCATTTCTGCTCAGGGGCGGCGTCCGCGTGGGATTGTCGCTCCTGCTTGTGTCCATCGTGTCCACACAGTTCGGTTCCGTGTGTGCGAAGCGGCTGTTCGCAGTGGCCGGGCCGGACGCTGCGGCGGCTCTGCGTCTCATCTGCGCGACATTGGTACTCTTCGCCGCACTCAGACCGTGGCGCGATGTTCCCCGCCTTGGGGGATGGAAGAGCGTGGTCATCTACGGCGTCTGCATCGGCCTGATGAACAGCTTTTTCTACCAGGCCATCTCGCGCATTCCACTGGGCATAGCCGTGGCCATAGAGTTTGCCGGGCCGCTGACTGTGGCGGTGGCGGCGTCCCGATGCCGGCAGGACTTGTTCAGCGTCTTTTTGGCGGTGTCCGGACTCTTGCTCATTCTTCCATGGAACAGCGTGGATGCCTCGCTGGATGCTGCCGGGATCGTCTTTGCCGTTCTCGCGGGCGTGTGCTGGGGCTGTTACATCATTTTTGGACGCCGCGCGGGAGGGCAGGCCGGAACGGTGGCCGTAGCCTGGGGAATGCTCGCCGGTGCGCTCATTGTGACGCCCTGGGCGGCGGTGAGCAGCGGCTTTCTGCTCTTCAATCAGACCATGCTGAAGCAGGCTCTGCCGATGGCCGTTCTGGTGGGCACGCTGTCTTCGGCTTTGCCCTACGGACTGGAAATGGTCGCCCTACGCCTCGTACCGCAGCAGGCCTTTGGGGTGATGATGAGCCTGGAACCTGCTGCCGCAGCGCTGTTCGGCTTCGCTCTGCTGAGTGAGGCGTTGTCCCTGCGTCAATGGACGGCCATAGGTCTTGTCGTGGCTGCGTCCATTCTCGTGACCCGGAATCCCGGACGCTCCTGACGGTAAGTCACCCCTGAGTTTTTCTTGGGGGAAAGGGAAAAGGCTTCCATCGCCTCACTCAGAAACCTTGCAGAAAGTCCCCTCAGGCCGCGTTTCTGTACGGTTCGGAACAGCCTGCGTTAAATGACATGCCCTGAAAAAGCGGAAAGCATTCTTCAGGGCATGGTGTGGGGTTATAAAAGTGGATCAGTGGTTCTGCTTGCGCAGGAAGGTCGGGTTGTCTTCATCCTCAATGATGAATTCGTTCCCAGTCCCCTGCTGTTTCTTCATCCTGTCCTGATAGCGGATATAGGTAGGGATTTCCGTGTCGTCATGTTCGCCTTCGTAGTGACGCGCCTGACGTTCCAGAATCTCCTTGGGGTCGTGGCGGCGATGCCCTGCTGAGCCGGAAGTGACAACAGGAGGAACGCCGTTGTTTACAGTGATGACCTTGCCTTGTTCCGCAGTCTTTTTTTGAGGATCCGCTTCAATGCCCGTGGCAATGACTGTGATGCGTACCTCATCGCCGCAGTTTTCGTCCGTGACCATGCCGAGGATGATTTCCGGAGCCTCGCCGTCGGGAGATTGGGCGGACTCGTTAATGAAGGATGCGGCGGCGTTGTATTCGTCTATCTCCAGATCGCCGTTGGAGGTGATATTCACCAGCATGGCCTTGCAGCCGGCGATGGACAGGCCTTCGAGCAGCGGGCTGGTGATGGCGCGTTTGGCGGCTTCCAGAGCGCGGTTTTCTCCGGAAGCGCGGCCTTCGCCCATGAGGGCCAGGCCCTGATTGCCCATGATGGTGCGTAGATCGGCGAAGTCTGTATTGATGATGCCGGCCTTGGTGATGAGATCAGTGACGCCGCGCACGGCGTCATAGAGTACATCGTCGGCCTTTTTGAACATTTCCGCAATCTTGGCGTTTTTGGGCGCTATGGCAAGCAGCCGGTCATTGGGAATGATGACCAGGCTGTCCACATTCTGGCGCAGTGTCTCGATGCCCTCGAGCGCTGCCTGCATACGTTTTTTGCCTTCGAAGCTGAAGGGCTTGGTGACAACGCCAACCGTAAGGGCATTTTTTTCCTTGGCGACCTTGGCAATGACAGGTGCAGCCCCGGTGCCGGTGCCGCCGCCCATGCCCGCGGTGACGAAGACCATGTCGGCGTCTCCGATGGCGTTGCGGATTTCTTCTATGCTTTCTTCGGCGGCGTTCCGTCCCACGTCAGGGCGAGCCCCGGCGCCGAGACCACGGGTAAGTTCCTTGCCGAGCTGGATATGAAATTCCGCGAGGGAACGGGAAAGCGCCTGCATATCGGTATTGGCGCAGATGAAGGAGACGCCTTCCAGCTCGGCGTTGACCATGTTCTGGACGGCATTGCCGCCGCCGCCGCCCACACCGATGACCTTGATCTTGGCAGCCTGACTGCTATCCGGAATCAGATCCATATTCTATCACTCCAGAATGTTGCAGAAATTATCTGATATCGCTGAACCAACGCTTCATACGCTCCCACACGGTATGGAACATACCGGATTCGCCTGACGAACCTGAGGATCTGGCGAAGCGCGGAGGCGTTTCCGTCTCCTTTTCCGCGCCGTAGAAGAGCAGTCCCACAGCCGTTGCAAACTTGGGATTGTTGACTACGTCTTTCAGACCGCCCACGTTGCGCGGATAGCCGAGACGGGCGGGCATCTGGAAGATGTCTTCCGCAAGTTCCACACAGCCGGGGATAAGTGCCGTGCCGCCCGTGAGGACAAGACCGGCACCGAGCTGCCGCCGGAGACCCGAACGCTCAAGCTCCTGATAGATGAGCGCGAGAATCTCTTCCATGCGCGGCTCGCAGATTTCCGCCAGCACACTGCGCTCCACGGTGCGGGCGGAACGCCCGCCGACGCCGGGCACTTCGATGACTTCATCGGGGCGTACCAGATTCGTTAGCGCACAGCCGTGCTTGATCTTTATCCTGTCTGCCGCAGCAAGTGAGGTGCGCAGGCCAAAGGCGATGTCGTTGGTGAGGTTGTCTCCGCCCAGTGCCACCGCTCCAGTGTGCTTTATGGCCCTGTTCACGAAAAGTGCGAGGTCGGACGTGCCGCCGCCGATATCGACGATGGCCACGCCTATTTCGCGTTCTTCTTCCGTAAGTACGGATTTCGAGGAGGCAAGAGATTCAAGAACGATGTCTGAAACGTCGAGGTCGCTTCTGGTGCAGGAGCGAATAATGTTCTGTGCGGAAGTGACAGCGCCGGTCACAATGTGGACGTTGGCTTCGAGACGGACGCCGGACATGCCGATGGGGTCGGCAATGTCGCGCTGGTCATCAACGATATAGCCCTGGGGCAGGATGTGGATGACCTCCCGATCCATGGGAATGGCCACGGCCTTGGCCGCATCCAGCACCCTGTCCAGATCCTGCCTGGTGACTTCGCCGCCGCCCTTGATGGCGATGACGCCATGACTGTTCACACCCTTGATGTGGCTGCCCGCGATGCCTGCATAGACGGACTTGATCTCGCATCCAGCCATGAGTTCGGCTTCTTCCACGGCCTTGCGGATGGACTGGACGGTCTGGTCGATATTGACCACCACACCCTTGCGAAGCCCGTGAGAAGGACTGGTGCCTATGCCTACGATGTCAACGCCGTTCTCGGTAGGTTCGCCGACCACGGCACAGATTTTGGTAGTGCCGATGTCGAGTCCGACGATAAGTTCTGATCTTGGCATAGGAAAACTTTCCCCCCTGTGCGGACTGGCGATCCTGTTCCCGAAAATCGCCCATTAATACGGAGACAGAAAAAAAACAGCACAAAAACGGCAAATTGTCCAGCTTTTTTGCCGTGAATCGGCATTTAGGAAAAACGTATCTCGCCGAGATGAACTTTACCTCTTTCTTTACTGCGCTGGAACTTCGGCAGGTTCACCTGTATTTTTCGTCATCCAGACCTGTCCGTCGGCGGCGCGTATACTTGTAACCATGACGGTTTCCTTGCGTTTTTCTATGTCTGTAACCACGGACGCTATACGTTTGAGATTGTCCTTCCAGTGTTCTGTTCCTATGCTGAGCCGCAGCTTCCTGTGTTCCCAGTAAAGCTCGAAGCCGCTTCCAGCACTGATTCGTATCCAGGAAATCTGTGAAATATCGAAGGGAAATCCCGCGTGCTGAAATTCTTCCACAAATTCGGCCACCAGCGGCAGGGAGTCTTCGCCGCCAGGTCCAACCTCCAGCACGGGCAGGGAGCGGAAGTTTTCAGCTTTCACGGGCGCGATGATTTCACCTTTTTCGTTGATGTAATAGAGCGTGCCGTCCTTGCGCGCACAGAACCGGGGAGCACGTTCCCGAATCTCGATGACAAAACTTCCGGGAAGTTCCCTGCGGATGGAGACATGTTCTATCCACGGGTTTTTCATGAGCGTCCGCTCGGCGGCCTGAACATCCACGGACAGGCTGTTCATCCCCTCTTCAAGACGACAGGCCTTCAAAATTTCTTCGGTTTTTACCTGACTGTTGCCGGATATTTTAATGCTGGAAACGGCGAAGGAGTCGCTTGTCAGAAAGAACTCATAGCATTTGAGCAGACCAAGAGCCACGCCTGCGAGCAGGCCGCAGAGAAGTAGAACGGCACCGCCCCAGGCCGCGAAACGCCGCAGTCCCTGCGCATTGAAGCGGACGGAAGGCAGGGGCAGCCGGACAAGGACTTTCATGTTTTTCTTCCGCAACTCTCCGGAGCGCCGGTTTTTGTTGCCGGCAGGAGTTTTACCCTTGCCGGAAGATCGGCGCGTGGAGGTATAGCTGTTGCGTCTGCGCTCGTTTCTGTTCAGGAAAGACATGGCCATACCCTCACTTCCAGATCCAGCGTCACGCCGAAGCGTTCCTTTACCCGCTGCCGGGCTTCCGCGATGAGGGCGAGAGCGTCCGCACTGGTTCCCAGTATACCTGAGCGCACATCGTGGACGAGGAAATTCGCATGGACGGGCGAAAAGAAGAACGCGCCACGGCGGACACCCTTCATTCCTGCGGCGTCGAGGAGCCGGCCGGCAGAGTCTCCCTCAGGGTTCTTGAACACACAGCCCGCCGTGTGTTCGCGGAGGGGCTGGTTTGCCTTCTTGCGCCGGAAGTTTTCTCTGAAGACGGACTTCAGCGCAGGGGGCGTAGACACATGCAGGGCAAGTACGGCGGAGAGGATCATGAACCAGGAACAGTCTTCCTTGAGGCAAAAACGGCGATACGCGCTCTTCCAGCCATCAGGACGGAGGATGTGCACACCTCGTTCCGGCGTGAACACCGTGAGCGAGCGCAGAAGAGGGGCGACACTGCACCCATAGGCTCCGGCGTTCATGGCTATGGCCCCTCCCACACGGCCGGGCACGCCCACGAGTCCCTCCAGGCCGGCCAGGCTATGCCTGACGCACCAGCTCAGAAGATGCGGTACGCGCATCCCAGCATCCACGCGAAAGAGCAGATTGCCTTCCGTTCCGCAATGTTCTGACTCGCGACCCAGGGGCTGCGGTTCGTCCTTGTCTCCCGTTCCGATTAAAGGGCGTACCACCACAATGGGCAGTTCTCCATCCTCAATAAGCAGATTGCTTCCGCCGCCGAGAACATGCGGAGATCCTCCGATCCGCTTCAGCGTTTCAGGCAGACGGGAAAGCTCTTCCAGCCGTTCGAGGCGCACTGCCGCAAGGGCGCGGCCGCCCAGACGGAGCGTGGTCAAGGGGGCGAGAGCGGGGCGGTCTTCGATAATCACGCGAGCTTCTCCAGAACACGGGGGCCAACGGTGGTGACACTGCCCGCCCCCTGCGTGATGAGCAAGTCGCCCGGACGCAGCTCCGCGGCCAGGGCGTCCACGATCTCATCGAAGCCGGGTTTGTAGGTCACTTCGGTTTTGGAGACCTGCCGTATGCCCATGGCCAGATTGATGCCGTTGATGCCCGGGATGGGTTTTTCGCAGGCGGGATAGATTTCGGTGAGGAACAGCTTGTCCACCTGTTCGAAGGTCTGACAGAACTCACCGAAGAGCGCCTGTGTGCGGCTGAAGCGGTGCGGTTGGAAGACCATGACGAGACGCCGCCCGGGAAAGACCTGCCGGGCTGTGCGGATGGTAGCCTGAATTTCCGTGGGATGATGGCCGTAGTCGTCAATGACGGTGATGCCGTTCTTCTCACCCTTGGGTTCAAAGCGGCGGCTCACGCCCTTGAATCCGGCGAGACCAGCAGCACATTGCTGCGCGGGGATGCCCGCCTGCAGGGAAACGCCGATGGCCGCCAGCGCGTTCAGAATGTTGTGTCGTCCTGGTTGGGGCAGAAAGACGTTTTCGAGGATTTTTTCCTCAGTGCCACCGTGGGAGCGTAGCCAGACATTGAAGCGGCTGAACACGCCGCATTCAAGCATTTCGCCGCGGATGCGGCAGTCTGCGCCGAAGCCGTAGGTGATGAACGGACGCTTGATGCGCGGGATAAGCCGCTGTACGCCCGGGTCGTCGCCGCAGATCACGTTCATGCCGTAGAAGGGCACCTTGTTCATGAAGGTGGCGAAGGCTTCGTCGATGGCCTCCTGCGTGCCGTAGTGGTCGACATGGTCGTAGTCCACGTTGGTGACAACGTTGATGATGGGGAAGAGGCAGAGGAAGGAGCCGTCGGATTCGTCCGATTCGGCAATGAGGTATTCGCCCTGACCCAGATGGCCGTTGGCGCGGTAAGCGTTGAGCAGACCGCCGATGATGACGGTGGGGTCGAGTCCGGCACTGCCGAAGATGGCCGCGGTGAGCGAGGTTGTCGTTGTCTTACCGTGCGTACCGGCCACGGCAATGCCCGTGCGCAGGCGCATGAGTTCGGCGAGCATTTCGGCACGGGGGATGACGGGGATGCCGCGTTCGCGGGCGGCGCTGACTTCGGGATTGTCGTCAGGAACGGCGGAGGAACGCACCACGACCTGCGGGTCGTCCAGGTTTTCAGCGGCGTGCCCCGTATGGATCACGGCTCCGAGCCGGCGCAGGCGCTCCACCGTGGCGCTGTTGGAAATGTCTGAACCGTGGACGGAATAGCCAAGATTGAGGAGAACTTCGGCGATGCCGCTCATGCCGGAACCGCCGATGCCTATCATGTGGATGGCGCGGATTTTGTTGTTCATAGGCTGTCCGAAGTGGCGTTGAAGGGTGGACACAGGGAGAGCAGTTCCGTGGCCACGGCGTCTGCGGCTTCAGGACGAGCCAGGGAGAACGCGCCGCGGCGCATGGCGTCAAGGCGTGCGCTGTCGCGGTAAAGATCGATGATGAGGGAAGCGAGCCTGCCTTCGCCAAGCAGGGCTTCCGCCTTTTCCTGTGGGAGAAGCAGACCGCCTCCGGCCTGTTCCATGGCTCTGGCGTTGGCCGTTTGATGGTCATGAGCGGCTTGCGGGAAGGGCAGGAAGATAGCAGGCGTGCCTGCTGCGGCAAGTTCGGCCATGGTTGTGGCCCCAGCCCGGCACAGGGCCAGACGAGAGGCAGCGTAGGCCCCGGCCATGTCGTGGATGAAGGGCTTCACCATGAGGTCGGTCTCTTCGGGAGAACAGCCCGCGTCGAGATAGCCTTGGCGCACGGTTTCGTATTCGTTTTTGCCCGTCTGATGCAGGATACGGACACCCGCAGCCCGAAGTTCCGGCAGCATGCGTACCACCAGCGTGTTGATGGCCCGCGCCCCCTGCGAACCGCCCATGATGAGCAGTACGCCTTCTTCCTTTGCCGGGCGTTCCTGCCTGCCGAGGGCAGCGATGCCGGAGCGGATGGGATTGCCGGTGAGAACGCAGCGTTCGGGCGGAAAGCCGGCGTTTCCTCCAGGCTGTGGCCAGGAAAGGCAGATGCGGCGAACCAGTTTCCCCAACAGTTTGTTGGCAGCTCCCGGTATGGCGTTCTGTTCGTGCAGGGCGCAGGGGCAGCGGAGCAGCCATGCCGCGAAAACCGCGGCGAAGGCCGCGTAGCCGCCGAAGCCCATGACGGCGTGGGGCTGGAAGGCACGCACCACACGCATGGCCTGACCTATGCCCGTACTCATGGCTGCACATGCGGAAAGAGCCTTCAGTCCGCGGCCGATAAAACCGCGCACAGGAAGGCCGACAAAGGCAAGCTCGGCCTTTTCCGCCAACTCTTTTTCCGGCCCGTACAGGCCGCCGATGAACAGGAGTTCGGCATCGGGATGACGGCGGCGCAGGGCTTCGGCCACGGCCAGAGCCGGAAAGATGTGACCGCCCGTTCCGCCTGTGGTGAGGATGATGCGAAGAGCCATGAGTTACTCCCGTGCCGTGCGTGAGTAGTTGAGCAGAAGCCCCACGCAGATCATGTTGGAAAGCAGACTGCTGCCGCCGTAGCTGAAGAAGGGCATGGCCACGCCCTTGGGCGGGATGGAACCGAGGATGACAGCCAGATTCAGCAAAAAGCTGAGACCGATGACCAGCGTAAGCCCGTAGGCACTGAGGCGGTCGCGCAGGTCTTTCTGTCCCAGCGCCACACGGTAGCAGCGATAGAGGAAAAGCGCAAACAGCACCATGATTACCGTGATCCCCACGAAGCCCACTTCTTCACCGATGACGGAAAGGATGAAGTCGTTATGTGCTTCCGGAAGATAGCCGGTCTTCTGGATGCTGCCGCCGATGCCCTTGCCGAAGAAGCCGCCGCTGCCCAGTGCGTAGAGGCTCTGCACAATCTGATAGCCCGCACCCTTGGCATCCTGAAAAGGATCGAGAAAGGCCATGAGCCGGGCCATTCGGTACGGGGCAACGGCGATGAGTCCGGCCACGAGCAGCGCCGTGAGGATGAGTACGGAGACGAGATACCAGCCGCGTGTCCCTCCGGCCAGACACATGAAGAACAGCAGGGCAAGCATGATGATGGTGCCGCCAAGGTCGGGCTGAAGGATGAGCAGGATACAGACGGTCAGCGTAATCAGGGACGGGGGCAGAAGACCACGGCTGAATTCTTTAATCATGGACTGTTTGGAACTCATGAAGTAGGCGAAGTACAGCACGAGGGCCACACGGGTGAACTCCATGGGCTGGAGCATCATGAAATGCAGGTCGAGCCAGCGCTTGGAACCGTTGATGGTAGGACCGATGAGCAGACACAGGAGAAGCAGGATGATGACCGAGAAGATGCCCACATAGTGCAGCCGGTTGATGAAGCGGCGGGGAACCCAGCAGAGCCAGGCCACGATCACGCCGCCGAGCAGCATGGTGATGAGCTGACGGTGAAAGAAATGGTAGGTCTCACCGTAGGTGCGCTGACTGGCGGGGCCGCTGGCCGTGAGTACGGCGAGAAGGCCGAAGCAGAGCAGCAGGAGAAAGAGCGCGACCAGCCACCAGTCAACGGGGCCGAAGGCCAGTTCCTGCGCATCGGTGTTTTTTTTGCGGCGGACGTTCATCAGTGCTTCTCCCGGTTCAGTACCAGATCGCGGAAGCGATCGCCCCGGGCACGATAGTTTGCGAACTGGTCAAAGCTGGCCGTGGCGGGAGCGAGAAGCACGACATCCCCGGATTGCGCCAGGGAGCCGGCGCGGGCGAGGGCCTTGTCCAGAGTCTCGTCCCAGGTGACGGGAACTGTGTCCTTCCAGGCTGGTTCAAAATGTTCGCGTGCTGCGCCGTAGAGAGCGACAGCCTTCACATGTTCACGGAGCAGGGGGCGCAGACCCTCCAGGTCGCCGCCCTTGAACTTGCCGCCAGCGAGCAGGATGACCGGCCTGTCAAAGGACGCAAGGGCAACGTGCAGGGCTTCTACGGTGGTACACTTCGAGTCGTTGACGTAGCTCACGCCGTCAATATCCGCAATGTGCTCGAGACGATGGGCGATGGGCTTGAACGCACGCACGGCCTGTGCCGCTTCTTCCCGCGTGGTTCCGAAGACCGAGGCCGCCAGGAACGCCACTTCCGCATTGATCTGGTTGTGTGCGCCGATGAGCCTTGTGTCGGGGAAGGCGTGCGTATTCTGAGGGAAGAAGATCACACGGGATTTCAGGGTAAAGCGGCCGGGCAGGTCGCTCATGGAAGGCGGAAGAATGGCCAGATCTCCATTCTCCTGACAGGCAAAAAGCTGCATTTTCGCTTCAAGGTATTCGTCCATGTCCTTGTGGAAGTCAAGGTGGTTCGCAGAAAGGTTCAGCAGCACGCCCACGCGGGGATGCAGGGTGGAGCAGGTCTGCAGCTGGAAACTTGAGAGTTCGAGGACAATGACGTCGGCCTTCGGTGCGCCCTGAAGCCGGGAAAGGACATATTCTGAAAGCGGTACACCGATATTGCCGCCAGTGAAAACGCGCAGTCCGTGCGCTTCCAGCATGGCCGAACACAGACTGGTCGTGGTGGTCTTGCCGCTGGTTCCGGTCACGCCAATGACAGGCTCATCTTCAAGCTGACGCCAGGCCCATTCGGTCTCCGCCATGATTTCGGCATGGGAGCCGTCGGCGTGCACGGGCAGCAGCGGTTCGATGGCCGCCTTGGCGGCGGCGGGACTGGGAACGACCAGATCCACGTCTGCGAAATATTCCGGCCGGTGTTCCCCTCCGAAAACGGGAATGCCCGCGCTTTTCAGCCATGCGCAGAAATCCGCGGGAAGATTTTCGGGATGCAGCTCCAGCAGGCGAACATCCACGCCCAAAGCGTGGAAGAGACGGACGGCGGCGCGGCCGCTGCGTCCGCCTCCGATGACGGCGGCATGTGCATAGGGGAAGGTAGGGGCTGGCATGGCGTACCTCAGCGCAGTTTGAGCACGGACAGTGAAATGATGGACAGAAGTACGGAAACGATCCAGAAGCGCACGATGATCTTGGATTCAGGCAGGGGATGTTCGCCCTTCTGGAAGTGATGGTGCAGCGGCGTCA
>NZ_CANRLT010000073.1 GCF_947631555.1 uncultured Mailhella sp.
GGTGGCGGTAAAGTACACTTTTCCGCCAGGTTAAGGGTGCTGTTTTCCAAAGGATTCCGCCCTGTTGCGAAAGGTGGAACGGGCCATGCCGGAGCGTTTGGCGGCTTCGGAAGTTGAAATGACGTTTTCCCGCCAGAGCGTGTAAATTTCTGGAAAATCGGGTGGAAGAGGGCGCGGTTCGCGGCCGAAGCGCACCCCTTGAATTTTTGCCGCGGCAATGCCCTGCGCCTGCCTGCTGCGGATGTTTTCGCGCTCGTTCTGTGCCACAAAGGAAAGCAGCTGCAGCACAAGGTCGGCGATAAAGGTGCCGAGCAGGTTCTTGTCGCGTCTGGTATCGAGCAGTGGCATATCGAGGACGAGGATATCCACACGCTTTTCCCGGGTCAGCAGCCGCCACTGTTCCAGAATCTCCTCGTAATTCCTGCCCAATCGGTCGATGCTCATGACGCAGAGCCGGTCGCCCGGCCTGAGCCTTTTGAGCATGGCCTGATACTGCGGCCTTTGAAAATCCTTGCCCGACAGCTTGTCCATGAAAATACACTCATGGCGTATGGCCTGCCGCTCAAGGGCGATGCGCTGGCGGATCTCGTTCTGATCGGTACTGGATACGCGGATATAGCCGTAGGTTTCTGTCATGCTGGTCCCTCCTCTCCGCTCACCGTCCCGCGCCCGAAGCCGCGCGGCTGCGGTGAAACGGTGCTGTTGTGTCCGGAGACGGCGGGCGGGGCGCAAGAGTCCTCGCCCCTCCTGCCCTTCGGCTTCGGCCAATCCTTCACGCCGGAGTCTTCACCGCCTCCATGCCTGCGGCCATAGTACGGCTTCTCCTTCAACACTAACGCTGCGGAAAAACGCGGCGAACTCCCGCCGCTCCCGCAGGCCATACTCTTTTCATGGGGATTTTTCTGTAACAGCGAAGCAGGGCTGCCGTTATCGCCCGGCAGGACGTTCTGCCCCTGCTCTCAATAAAAACTCTTTCAGTTTCAGACAGTGATTGCGAATCCCGTACTCTTCATTCGAACCGTTTTCGAGCCGTTAATGTCCCTTTGGGGGAATTGCGGCAGCAAGTCCTTGCCGCCCTCCCCTCTTGCCGGCCAGTGAGGTGAAGGCATTGAACGGATAAGGCAAAAATAAGAGCGAATCCGGCATACCTATGGCCGCTGGAAAAGAATAAGAATAGTGAGTATCTGAGGAGTATCCTCATGAAGAACGATGCGGTATCACAAAGCATTTTGGAAAGCACAGACTTCAACGCACCGCGTCCTATGCGCTGGATTGCGGCTGCGCGGGAATCAGCGCGGATCAGGGTATTTCCGCATCAATAGATACTCCTGGGATATTCCGTCCATTGCCAGGATTTTCGCTTGCCCGCAGCAGAAAATCAGGATTTGATGGAACGCATCCCCAGCCATGCGGGACTCTGCCGGTTTGAGTACATGAGATTGCCCGGCGTGGGAAACCGTGATGAGGAAGTGGCCACGCTCCAGCGCAGAGACCAGGGAAAACCGCCTTCGGCAACGGAGAAACGCGGGTCACAGGAGCAGAACATGACGGAATCGACGCCTAAGGACGGAATACATGCTGCACTGAAGGCCGGCTTGCTGAAATGGCTTCCCGCTCCATCACGGCTGGAAACCGCCATCGAGGGTTTGGCTCTAAGCCGGTATGATGAAGACGTTTCCGCCATACGCTGTTTTTATCACCCTATGGTGGCTCTGGTCGTGCAGGGATTCAAGCGCTCCATGATCGGCGACCATGAGGCGAATTACGGCGAGCTGCACTGCGTGACGGTCGGCATCGATATGCCCGGCGTGTTCCATGTCACGAACGTTTCGCCTCAAGCACCGTTTCTTTCGCTCTCCGTCAAGCTGGACAGGCGCATCATTTCCCAGTTGATGACGGAAGATCCTTCCCTCGTGACCTCCGGGGAAGGGGATTGGAATCCCGTTGTCGTGGACGAAGCGGGCAAGGACCTTTTGCAGGCCTTTGTCCGTCTGGTTGAACTTCTGGATACGCCGTCGCGAATCCCTGTGCTCGCTCCCATGATTCTTCGGGAAATCCATTACTACCTGCTTTGCGGCAATCAGGGCAGATGTCTGCGGCTGTTCAGCACCACCGGCACCCAGGCCAACCAGGTAGCGGAGGCCATTTCCTGGCTGCGAAAGCATTATGCGGAGTCCCTCAGTATGGAGGAGCTGGCCCGGCGCGTGAACATGGCTCCCTCAACGTTCAATCGCCATTTTAAGGAAGTGACCAGCCTGAGTCCGCTCCAGTTTCAGAAGCGCCTGCGCCTGTATGAGGCTGAACGCCTGATGCTGATGGAAGGCAGGGACGCGGGAACAGCGGCGCTCATGGTCGGCTATGAAAGCGGTTCCCAGTTCAACAGGGAATACAAGCGCCAGTTTGGCGCTCCCCCCCGCAGGGATGTGGCTAAAAAACGCTCCTGACACTGCGGTCTGTCCCTAACCATCAGGCGGAAAGCTCTCCTGCAAGGGCTTTCCGCCTTCTTTTTACCCCTTTCATCCCCCAAACGAATGGCCTTTGAAAAGGCATTCTCTCCGGCGCTCGCGAGAGCAGCCGTCCGCATCGAATGAGCCTGAAAGCCGCACGTTCAGGAGAAATGACGGCAGCGCCCTTCTGCAAGGGCAAAATTCCCAGAGCAAAAGGCTCTATCGGTCGAATCCGGCAAAGAACAGCGCGGATTGGATATGGAGTCTCCGTCATGGAATACCTATGTTGTCATCAGACAAAGGGAAGAAGGAAAAGAAACACCATAACAAGGAGTGCTTTGTGTTGCTGAAATATTTAATCGCCCTTTTTGGTATCTGTTTGAGCGCAGCAACCGGTCTGACAGATGTGGCACACGCTCAAAGTGCCTCTTCCAGAGAGACTCTGAACGCCAGGCAGGAAAGTGTTATCCCCATTGCAGCGTTCACGGCGAACGGCAATGTGGAAAAGCTGAAGACCGCCCTTGCCGAAGGTCTGCAAAACGGCATGACCATCAACGAGATACGGGAAGTGCTGGTGCAGATGTATGCCTATACCGGTTTTCCTCGCAGCCTGACGGCTCTGAACACCTTTATTGCCTTGCTTGATGAGCGCAAGGCTCAGGGCATTCACGATGAAGTTGGGCGCGAGGCCACGCCCCTGCCCGATACGGCGAACATCCGCGAAATCGGCACGGCAAACCAGACCGCCGTTATCGGCAGACCCGCCAGCGGACGGGTCTATGAGTTCGCGCCCGTCATTGACACCTTTTTGAAGGAACATCTTTTCGGCGACATTTTCAGCCGTGATGTTCTCAGTTTTCAGGAACGGGAACTGGCCACGGTTTCCGCCCTGGCCAGTCTCCCGGCGGAGGCTCAGCTTCGTTCTCATCTGAATTGCTGTCTGGTCGTTGGCTGGAGTGAAAATCAGCTGAAAGCGTTCGTCACTGTACTCGGAACGAAGGTCGGCAAAGCGGAGGCGGAACTGGCAGAAAAGGCATTGGCTGCTGTTTTGAAAAACAGAAGTCAGTCAAAATAATATCATGCTTTTGCATGGGAGGAGACAAAAATGAACAAGATTTCTCTGGCAGTCGTGGCTATGGCATCCTCACTGGCCTTCACAGGCGTCGCACATGCGGCTGAAAACAATCCGTTCGGTCTTGTGTACAAGGGGGCTATTATGGAAAACGTCAAGGGCAAAGTGAACATTCATCCGGTTACCTATACGCTGAACGGCCTGAAAATCGCGGCCAATGTCTATACGCCCGCCGGATACGAGGCCACGAAAAAATATCCCGCCGTGGTCGTGGCGCACCCCAACGGCGGCGTCAAGGAACAGGTGGCCGGTCTCTATGCCCAGCGTCTGGCAGAAAAAGGCTATATCACCATCGCGGCGGACGCTGCCTTTCAGGGGGCCAGCGAAGGCACGCCCCGGAACGTGGACAAGCCTCAGTTTCGCACCGAGGACATCCACGGCATGGCTGACTATATCAGCGCCTACCCCGGCGTGGACGCCAACCGCATCGGCGCTCTGGGGATCTGCGGCGGGGGCGGCTATACGCTGAACGCCGCCAAGTCCGACAAGCGTTTCCGGGCTGTGGCCACACTCAGCATGTTCAATTCCGGCCAGGTACGGCGCAACGGCTACATGAACACCCAGCTTGATTCCATCCAGGCTCGCCTGAAGGAAGCGTCGGACGCCCGTATTAAGGAACTTGCCGGAGAAATCGGCTATTCCGGCAACGTCGATTTTGACGCCCTGACGGACGAGAGCATCAGCAAAATTCCCACGGATCTGTATCGGGAAGGCATGATCTATTACGGTCAGACGCACCGTCACCCCAACTCCACCTTCCGCTATACCACAAGCAGTCTCATGGATCTGATGAGCTGGGACGCCACCGACCATATCGAGCTTATCAATGTTCCCCTGCTGATGATGGCCGGGGAAAAGGCCGACTCGCTGTACATGTCCGAAGAAGCCTTTGAAAAAGCGACGGGAACCACCGACAAGGAATTGTTCCTTATTCCCGGTGCGACGCATATCCGAACCTACTTTGTGCCGGAATATGTGGATCAGGCCGTTGCCAAGCTCACGGAATTCTACGGCAAGCATCTGAAATAACGTGTCACCGACAAAGCGGCTCACGGGGGAGGACGTCAAAGCCCTCCCCCTGTCGCCGAACTTTTCACGGAGAATACCATGAAACGCCTTTCCCTTTTCGTCCTTTGCCTGCTGTTTGCCGGGGTTATGACCATGTCCCAGGCTCGTGCGGAAAGTCAGGGACAGATTGTGATTTCTGGAGGTTCCCGTCCTTCGGCCGCAGCTCCGAAGCAGAATTTCACAGGTCACGTCCGCGTTGATCCAGCTTTTGATACCCAGGCCCCGCAGCGCGTCTACGGAGCCTACGTTACTTTTGAACCGGGCGCGCGCACCAACTGGCACACCCATCCCTTGGGACAGACTCTTATCGTCACGTCCGGCATCGGGCTGACCCAGGAATGGGGCGGGCCGATACAGGTCATCCGGCAAGGAGACGTGGTGCTGTGCCCTCCCAACGTCAAGCACTGGCACGGCGCAGCTCCCAATAACGCCATGACGCATCTCGCCATAGGCGAACGGCTGGACGGCAACAGCGTGACCTGGATGGAAAACGTCACCAATGAACAATACAACGCCCGGTAACAGCCAATAATCTAAGGCCAACCATCATTAAAGCAGGCAAAAACCAGACTCCAAGCGCATACCCCATAGGAGACGGCAATAATGAAAACCATCCTGTTGAATGACGGCAATTCCATCCCTGCCGTCGGTTTCGGAGTATTCCTGATTCCCGGTGACGGTTCCACCTATAACGCCGTCAAAGAAGCTCTGCGCGCAGGCTACCGCCACATCGACACGGCAGCCGCCTACTTCAACGAAGCCGAAGTCGGCAGCGCCATCAGAGACAGCGGACTTTCCCGAAAAGACCTTTTCGTGACCAGCAAACTCTGGATTCAGGATTACGGTTATGAAGCAGCCAGAGCTGGCATTGAGACGTCTCTCCGCAAGCTGAATATGGACTACATCGACCTCTACCTGCTCCACCAGCCCTACGGCGATGTACCAGGCGCATGGAAGGCGCTGGAGGAGGCGCAGAAGGAAGGAAAGCTGAAGTCCATAGGCGTCAGCAACATGACCCCGTCTCTCTGGAAAAAATTTGTTCCTCACTTTGACACCTTGCCCGCCGTCAATCAGGTGGAGTGCAATCCCT
The DNA here is from genome assembly GCF_947631555.1 of uncultured Mailhella sp. Classification (GTDB taxonomy): domain Bacteria; phylum Desulfobacterota; class Desulfovibrionia; order Desulfovibrionales; family Desulfovibrionaceae; genus Mailhella. The sequence continues at coordinate 5,738 of NZ_CANRLT010000073.1, forward strand.
TTTTCCAGCAGCGGAAACTGCGGAATCTGCTTGCTGCGGACGGCGTGATGCTGGAAGCCTGGTATCCCCTTGGTCACGGAGACAAAAAACTGCTTGAGCATCCGCTCATCATCGCCCTGGCGCAAAAGTATCATAAGAATGCCGGGCAAATTATTTTGCGCTTCGAGGTGCAGGACGGAATCGTCGTTCTGCCGAAATCCACACATCCGGCCAGGATTGCCGGAAATATTGATATTTTTGACTTTGCCCTGACAGAGGAGGAAATGCAGGAACTTCAAGGACTGGACACCGGCAGGGGAACGCACGATCCGGAAACTCCCGGACTGGGAGAGCTGCTGCTGGAAAAATACAGGATACACGATTGACAAACACCGAGGCGGTCAATCGCAAGGGCCTCATCTCGGACAACACGGAACAGCGTTTCAGCGCTTATGGAGGCTGCATGAAATCCCGTCATGATGAATCCACTCTGCCGGCCGCAAAACTGTCCAGACGCGGCGTCATGAAACTGATCGCCTTTGGCCTTGCGTTCAGCGTACTCGCGCCGACGCTGCCGGCCCTTTCCGCCTCTCTTGCGGAAACGGTGGGGCAAAAGCCCCTTATCATCTATTTTTCCATGCCGGAAACGGACAATCCTGACAGCATGACACGCGAGGAAGACAACAGCGTTGTAGTCATCCAGGGAAAAGTACTGGGGAATACGCAGTATGTGGCGCAGCTGATACAGGAAATGACCGGCGGTGACATCTTCCGCATTCTGCCGCAGAAACCCTATCCCACGGACCACCGCACACTGGTCGAGCTGGCCAGGAAAGAACAGAGGCAAGCCGCCCGCCCGGCCATTGCGGGAAAAATTGAAAACCCAGGAGCCTACGATACCATCTTTCTCGGCTATCCCAACTGGTGGGGAGACATGCCGATGATTCTGTACACGTTTCTGGAACAGTACGATTTCTCCGGCAAGACACTTATTCCCTTCTGCACCCACGGGGGCAGCGGCTTTTCCCGTACCATCCAGACCATACAGGACAAACAGCCCGGCGCGGCCGTGATACGCAACGGCTACTCCCTTTCCCGGAGCCGTATGGAACGGGCACCGTCCGGCGTGGCGGAATGGCTGAAGGAAATCGGACTGAAAAAATAAGGAGAAACCATGAGCAAGCACATTCTCATTCTGGCGGGCAGTCCGCGCAAGAACGGCAATTCCGCCGCACTGTGCCGCGCCTTTGCTCGCGGCGCCGAGGAAAGCGGCCATCAGGTGGAAACGGTTTTCCTGCGGGACAAGAAAATCGGCTATTGTCTGGCCTGTTACCACTGCAAAAAAAGCGGCGGCGTCTGCGCCATCAAGGATGACATGGCCGATATTCTCGATAAAATGAACCATGCTGATGTCGTCGTCATGGCCAGCCCTGTCTATTTCTATTCCATTGACGCGCAGCTGAAGGCGCTCATCGACCGCACCGTGGCGCAATGGCTGACCATCAAGAACAAGGAATTTTACTACATTATGACCGCCGCTGAGGAAAGCGACACCGTCATGGATTGTACGCTTGAATGCCTTCGCGGGCTTGCCAAATGCCTCAAGGGGTCCGTCGAACGCGGCATCATCTGCGGGAAAGGCGTGTACGAACCGGGCGAAATCGAATCCAGACCCGCCATGCAGGAAGCCTATGCCATGGGCCGCATGGTATAGCGGAGAAAACCGACATGAAACAACGTCATCTGGGAAACGGACTGTCCGTTTCGGAAATAGGGCTTGGCTGCATGGGCATGAATCACGCCTATGGGAAACCCGCTCCCAGGGAAGACATGGTCAAACTGCTTCACCATGCCGTGGACCTGGGGTGCACCTTCTTTGATACCGCCGTTGTGTATGGTGAAGCCAATGAAGAGCTGCTGGGCAAAGCCTTTTCTTCCCTGCGTGATCGGGTCGTGCTGGCAACAAAATTCGGCATCGTGGGGCAGCGCATCGAAAATGGAAAGCCGGTCAATCTGCTGGACAGCACGCCCGCGTCCATTCGTCGGCAAGTGGAAGGCTCGCTGCGCCGTCTTGGAACCGACCATATCGACCTTTATTACCAGCACAGGGTAGACCCTCATGTGGAACCGGAGGTTGTCGCGGAAACCATGAACGCCCTGATGAAGGAAGGAAAAATCCTGGGGTGGGGTCTTTCCAACGCTCCCGTTGACTACCTGAAGCGCGCCCATGCCGTCTGCCCTCTGGCGGCTGTGGAAAACCAGTATTCCATGATGTGGCGCGAACCTGAACAGGGACTGTTTGACCTGTGTTCGGCCATGAATATCGCTTTTGTCGCCTACAGTCCTCTGGGCAACGGTTTTCTGAGCGGGCGCTTCACTCGTGATACCGTATACGGAGAAGGCGATTTTCGCGGATTCATGGGGAGGTTCAGGCCGGAGGTCATGGAACGCAATCAGGCGTTGCTGAATCTCATCCGTGACCTGGCCGGAAGCAGGCAGGCCACACCCGCCCAGATTGTCCTCGCCTGGGAGCTGGCGCAGCGGCCTTTCATCATTCCCATCCCCGGCACGACCAGCCCGCAGCGTCTGGAAGAAAATCTGGGGGCGGCGCTCATTGAGCTTTCCTCGGAGGATCTGGCGGCCATAAACAACACACTGGCTCAAATTGACGTGGATGAAACGTACTTTTAACCGCCTTTCATAATAAGGCTATATTTTCATTCATTCGAGAATGCTCAGGAGGAGTTCCATGAAAAAGGTAATGCTTTTGACCGGCGCAGGGCAGATCGGTATGGCCATAGCCCGCCGGGTGGGCTGCGGGATGCAGATAGTCATTGGGGACAAGCGCAGGGAGAATGCGGAAGCAATAGCCGACATCATGAACAAGGCGGGGTTTACTGCCGTCCCTGTTGAAATGGATCTGGCTTCCCGTGCGTCAATCCTGGCGTTGATAGACACTGCACAGCAGTATGGTGAGATTTCCATGCTCGTTAATGCGGCCGGCGTTTCTCCCAGTCAGGCCTCCATAGAAACCATTTTGAAAGTGGATTTGTACGGTACCGCCGTTCTTCTGGAAGAAGTCGGCAAGGTCATCGGCAAAGGAGGCGCAGGCGTGACTGTTTCCAGCCAGTCCGGACACCGGATGCCTGCCCTCGGCATGGAGCTGGATGAACAACTTGCAACGGCTCCCACGGAAGAATTGCTTACCCTGGAAGCCCTTCAGCCCCAAAATATCAGAGACACACTGCATGCCTACCAGATGGCAAAACGCTGCAATGTGAAAAGAGTTATGGCGGAAGCTGTCAAATGGGGAGACAGGGGAGCGCGGATCAATTCCATTTCCCCCGGCATCATCGTGACGCCGCTGGCACTCGATGAATTTAACGGGCCGCGAGGTGATTTCTACAGGAATATGTTTGCGAAATGCCCTGCCGGACGGCCCGGAACGGCTGATGAAGTCGCCAACATCGCAGAGCTGCTCATGAGCGACAGAGGCGCGTTCATCACCGGCGCGGATTTTCTGATCGACGGCGGGGCTACGGCAGCGTACTTCTATGGATCGCTTAAGCCTGAAAAATAAAAATGCGTACAGACAGAAACCTGTCGTTACCTCTAAAAAACGCAGAGGACTTTCCCTTTTTCATTCCCTGCATAATGAAGTTTCTCTACCTCTTATTTTTACTGGTCGGAATAACGATTTTCTCCGCCTCGGCCACATCCGCCGCGAAAGGCAGTATGGAAGACAACATGGACAAAGCTCTATGGCTTACGGAATCAGATACCATCGCCGACATGGTGAATCATCCCGCTTTTGCCGGTTTTGGAGCACATCTGATTCCAAGGCCGCAGGACGCGCAAAGCGATCTGCCCCTAAGCGAAGTCGGGCGGCTCATGCCCTGGCACAGCCATGTGCGGCCCGACATGGTGACGACCGCGCTGAACCGCATGATAGACGACGCCACGACCGGCAAGACCGTGTTTTACCCTTTTCATGCGGAGCGGGAAAAGCGGGAGCGAACCGGCCTGTTCTATTTCAGAGGCAGGCCCGGCACTCCCTTTGCCCTAATTTTTCCAGGCGGGGGCTTTGCCTATGTCGGTTCCCTGCACGAAGGCTTTCCGCTGGCGGAGGTGCTGAGCCGCGAGGGCTACAACGCCTTTGTTCTGCACTACCGCACCGGCGGCCCGACAGTGGCCTATGAAGACATGGCCGCCGCGCTTTCCTGGATTTTCCGCCATGCGGAAGAACTGGAGGTGTCCACCCAAGGTTATTCGGTGTGGGGCGGTTCGGCGGGGGCGCGCATGGCGGCCGACCTGGGCTCATACGGCGCGGCGGCCTTTGGCGGAGACAGCGTTCCGCGCCCGGCGACTGTGGTCATGGCCTACACCGGGCACGACCGCTATACGGAGAGTGATCCCCCGACCTTTGCCGTGGTCAGTGAGGATGACCCCATAGCCTCCCCGCGTATGATGGAGCGCAGGATTGCGGCGCTGAACGCGGCAGGCGTGGATACCGAATTTCATCTGTACCGCAATGCCGGGCACGGTTTCGGCGTCGGTACGGGAACCGATGCTGAAGGCTGGATGGAACTCGCCGTCCGCTTCTGGGAAAAACACATGACAACCGAAGTTCCATGAGGAGATTTGTTGCATGTCGATGAAAACCTTTCTTTCCCTTGCTCTCCTTGCGGCTGGAATGCTGGCAACATCCGCCGCAGCCGTTCCCAAACAGGCTTTTGTCCCTCTTATCATCCAGGAACAGGGCAGCTTTTCCGCCGGCGGTACGCTCATTTCCGCCAAAGAACCCTATGACCCGCTGCATCCTCAGGCCGCAGGGCAGACACTGCACGGCGACCATGCCTCTGTGTTCTACCAAAAACCGATGGATGCCCGGAAATATCCCCTGGTGTTTCTGCACGGAGCCGGGCAGTCCGCAAGAACTTGGGAAACGACCCCCGACGGGCGTGAAGGCTTTCAGAATATCTTCCTGCGGCGCGGTTACAGCGTGTACCTGGTGGATCAGCCCAGACGGGGAGAGGCCGGTCGCAGCACCGTTTCTGCTGCGGTCGAGGCAACGCCCGATGAACAGTTCTGGTTTGGGCAGTTCCGCATGGGACTGTGGCCGGATTTCTTCGAAAACACGCAATTTGCCCGAGGCGATGAGGCGCTGGAACAGTTTTTCCGTCAGATGACGCCAAGTACCGGTTCCTATGACGCCGGAGTTATTTCTGACGCACTGTCCGCCGTCTTTGAACGTGCAGGTGACGGTATTTTGGTTACTCATTCTCAGGGCTGCGGGCCGGGCTGGCTTACCGCCATGAAAAGCAAAAACGTGCGCGGTATCGTGGCGTACGAACCGGGCAGCGGTTTTGTCTTCCCTGAAGGGGAAGTGCCCGCTCCCATGGCCAATGCCAGTTCCTTCGGTCCGCTCAGCGCCGGAGAAGTGCCGCCGGCTCAGTTTATGACGCTGACCAGAATACCCATCGTCATCTACTATGGCGACAATATCCCGGCTGAACCTGTCAGCCAGCCCCACCAGGATTACTGGCGGGCCGCCCTGTGTATGGCGCGGCTGTGGGCGGACGCCGTAAATCGGCACGGCGGCGATGCCACGGTCATCCACCTGCCCGAAGCCGGACTGACCGGCAATACCCATTTTCCCTTTTCCGACCTGAATAATGAGAAGGTGGCGGAACATCTTGCAGACTGGCTGCATGAAAAGGGACTGGATTGACACTTTCCCAAAGGACATAGAGACCAAGGAGGCTGTATCATGAATGTTATTCTGGTTAATGGAAGCCCGCATGAACATGGGTGTACATACACGGCACTCTCAGAAGTAAAGAACACGCTTGAAGAGGAAGGAATAGGCGCAGAAATTTTCTGGATAGGCATAAAGCCCCTTGCAGGATGTCTTGCCTGTTTGAAGTGTTTCACGCTCAAACGGTGCGTCTTTAATGACAGAGTGAATGACTTTCTGGCCATTGCGGCGAATTTTGACGGATATATTTTCGGTTCTCCCGTACACTGGGCCGCAGCGGGGGGAGCCATCACTTCCTTTATGGACCGCGTCTTCTATGCGGGAAGCCATTCAGGCCAGGATCTTTTTTACCTGAAGCCCGCCGCTGTCGTAGTTTCCGCACGGCGCGCCGGAACCACGGCAACGTTTGAACAGCTAAACAAATACTTCGGCCTGCTGCAAATGCCGGTCATATCTTCGCAGTATTGGAACCTTGTGCATGGCATGAACCCCGATGAGGTGCGGCAGGATATTGAAGGGATGCAGACCATGCGCACTCTGGCAAGAAACATGGCGTACCATCTCAAATGCAGGGAGGCCGCACAGAAAGCCGGAGTTCCCCTCCCTAAAAGAGAACCTGTTACCCTCACAAATTTTATTCGGCACTGTGAGTAGGTTATTCTGATTAGGAACGAGGAGATAGAACCCTCATGCAAGGGGAAACTCTCCAGTCCTCAACTCTATGGCGCGGTGTCCTGCCAGAGGGCCGCGCCATTTGTGGTTAAAAGAAAACCTCCAACCTGGTCTGCCCCCTGTCAAGTAGACATCTAAAAAGCCCCTGTGGCATTGATTCTAAGCGGTCAGCTTTTCCCGATA
>NZ_CANRLT010000074.1 GCF_947631555.1 uncultured Mailhella sp.
TATCGGGAAAAGCTGACCGCTTAGAATCAATGCCACAGGGGCTTTTTAGATGTCTACTTGACAGGGGGCAGACCAGAGGCTAGGGCCTCTGAGAAGAACCAACATTACATCTATCTTCCGGGAGAGAGGAAAAAAGACTACCACATAGGGCAGCACATCGAAGGCATTGCGGCATGGTATGGAGAACGAGCCCACGGCAACTTTACCTCGAGTGGCCAGCGCTTCCACTACGACAAACTGACGGCGGCACACAGGACTTTGCCGTTCGGCACTGTGGTGCTGGTCACGAACAAGAAGACAAAAAAACATGTGACTGTGGTTATCACAGACAGGGGGCCTCTGTCGAAACGGTTCGAGATAGATATCTCGCGGTGTGCGGCGGATATCATCGGTATGCGTCGCATGGGCATTGCCCCTGTGGACATTAAGATCGTCCGGCTGCCTTCGTGGTACACCAGGAAGATAGTTCCGCACAAAAAGAAGAAATGATTCCTTGAGGCCTCGCCCGCGCGTTCTGAAATGTGTATGCAGACTGAAATACATCTCCGGCCTGCGGGGGCGGGCCAGGCAATGATTTCTCTCTCGGTTCCCTCTGCCAGTGCCGTTGTGGTGGCCGATGCCATTAAAGGGGTGCTGACCTTGGCCGGACACAACGTGCGCCGGATCAATTCAGAGGGAGAAGAAGTCGTCAGCGCCGATGAAATTTTTCCTGACGCTTCACCTGCGATGGCTCTCCGTGGCTTTCGTGGCAAAATGGAGTGGACACAGCAGGAACTGGCGGAAAAACTTGGCACGACGCAAAATTGCATTTCCGCCCTGGAAAGCGGCAAGCGTCGCATTTCCATGAATATGGCAAAGCGCCTGGGAAAAGTATTCAATATCTCCTATAAGGTATTTTTGTAATTCTGAAGGATGCTGCGCAATACAGCTTCATGATCGTCTGCCTCCTGCTTCACCTGCAGAAGCCGCGGCATACCGTCCAGCAAATGATTGCCTGTGTCTTGAATGTCCGCATAGACAGTCAGCTGAAAAAACAGTTCGATGAGCTTTGTTCTGATTTTGGCATGTCGCCTTCTACCGCGGTGAATATCTTTGTTCGGACACTGGTTCGGGAGCGCCGCATTCCCTTCGAAATCGCCGCACCGCTCGATCCTTTCTACGGAGAAGCCAACAAAAAGAGGCTTCAGGAATCCATACAGCAACTCAACACGGGCAAGGGAACCCGGCATCAGCTCATTGAGGATGATGATGAATAAGGTCTGGTCTGACAACGCCTGGGATGATTACCTGTGCTTGTCCGACTTTTGCCGGCAAACATAGTCACGCCGCCGGGGCGGGGAAAGAAGAGCCATCTTGCCATGTCTCGGAAAAGTGCCCATAACAGAGGCAGAGAGTGCGTCACCCCCCTCTGCCCATGGTGCAAGTCCTCCGAGTTCTCAGCTTCACCGAGAAGCTCAAAGTAAATGCCCCGATGAGAGCTGCTTTCTCTCACCGGGGCGGACGCATTTAATCAAACAGACGCTTGAGCAAATCAGCCAGCAGGCGGCCAATGGTGTTGGCCACAACTTCCCTGCGATTGTGCAGCACAGGCATTACCTCCTTTTCGGAGGACATGCCCGCGTCCGGCACGGCAGGTCACCGCAGGCAGAACGGCAAGGCTCTTTGTTTCCTTCTCTTTCGTTCGGGCAGACGTTGCAGCCAGCGTGGGCCCGCATGGTTTTCCCCGTACTCCAACACGGCATGACAGCGTGGGCGAAGCGTCTGATAAAAGAGGGGCAGAAAGGTTGAAACCAAGCTATTCCCCTTGTGTACTTCTGATTGCCAAAATTTAATTGCCAGAATTTTTATACTTTTTGATTAAATCGACGGCTTTTTCATACATCATGTCATAGTAATAGTCATCACCTTTTGCGCTGGCATACTGATCGGGAGATAGGGAATTGTTATGCGAAATAACATACAACACTCCTATTCTCAGATAAACAGCGATGGTATAGGCGTCCTCTTTGGTGAATCCTTCTTCCTCCATCAAGGCTTTCGCGCTGATGTCACGCCCAGACTTCACCCACTGACGCTGGTCATTCAAGATTTGTTTTTTATAAGCACCGCCAACTTCATGATAGACTTCTTTCCAAACAGCTGTAAGTTCTTTGTCTGCCTGTTTGAAGTAGGGAATTTTTAATAACTCATTGTATTCATTGTCTGTTAATGCATACGATTTTGCTGGAAAAACCGTTGTCAGAAGGCAGAAAATCAAAATGGCAAGTAGATGTTTCATTGTAACCTCCTTTTGTATGATAAAAGGATGATGCCAGGCATGTTTTTACGAATCCAACCATCACTGTCATCACCTGGTGACGGAAAACATCAAAGGGAGAGCATCCTCACTTCGCGAACCCTTGCTGACAGGATTCTTCGAACGATCCATCCGCTCGATGACTCCTGCTTGCCCCGTCTCCGGCAGCGTGTCAAGACGTTTTTCTTATCAGACGAAAAGTTTTGAGATGCGGCACGTTTTCTCCCGCTGCCTGTTCCTTCGGCTTCCGTCTATACGGGAAAATCGTGGTTCCAGACAGTCTTCCCGCCGATGGTATCCGAGCCTGCATCGTACATGGAGATGTGGCGTTCCCTTGTGGAGGGAAAGAGAAGACCGTATCCGATTGCCAGAAAAACATCGGCACTTGGCAAGTAGATATTATGTAGCTAAACATGGACGTTTTTGCTTAATGTGTTTTTGTAACCATAAACGAATGACATTACGCTATAAAACTTCATGATACAATGCCACATACTTCAGTGTAGAAGCTTTGACACCCTTATTTTCGACCTTTTAAAATAGGTCTTGGCAAAAACATATCTCTGTAACTACAAACGCGCAGGATGATGCGGTCTTCCTGTATGAGGATATTCCGATGGATAAAATCATTACAGCACCAAAGGCTCTGTTTCTACAACATTAACCGATCACAATAGCAGTATTAGCCATGTCTTAAAAGATATTAAAATTCAGTCTATTGTTCTAGAAATAATCCAGTGTCCGAATAACGAAAATGGATTCCACGCAATAGTCAAATCAACGATTACTACTCAAGACAATACGATTATCTCTGGACTTGGGGAAGTGTACGCTTCAGACAGCCTTTCCAAGGCAGACGTATTAAAGGAAGCGCAAATCAACGCCTTGTCAGATGCAGCATCTATTATCCGTGCGATTCAGGATATAAATACTCATGATTATAAACCTGATAATGGCGGAAGATTTGGAATAAATAACAGCGCACCTGAGTTAGTATCGAAAAATACAAGTGATAAAAACAAGTTCAACGGTGGTGGAAATAAGCCAGCCAGTGACAAGCAAAAAAATCTCATTAATAGCCTTGCAAAGCAGAAGCAACTGTCTGCTGAAGAAGAATGTATGCAACTATGTAACGTCCATCTTAATAATCTCAGTGGCGCACAGGCTGATATGGTTATTAAGAAGCTCAAAGAAGAAGAAAGTATTTATTAATAGTATGGGAGAATTTGCATTGCACAATACAAATGGAGGTAGACAATGAGTATTCCCAAACATCCGGGCTTTGAACTTGGCGAGAGGATTCAACAAAAGGGCATGACGATGTCCGATTTCGCAAGAGTTATCCATGTGTCCCCATCAAGAATAAGTGAACTTGTGGCTGGAAAGCGCTCGCTTTCAGTCGATAGCGCGTATAAAATATCCCAAGCCTTTAATACGCATAGCAATAATGTAGCAAAACCCTGAAGGGCGGGGTGGAGCTCTATCGGCCTAAAGGCCGAGGCCTCAAACCATAAAGGCAGTAAGATGAAGTATTGGATGAAGAAGCAGATGGAATACAATATTTTCTACAAGGAATTGGCAGAGTCTGCATAAGAGCCTGTATTTGAGCATTGTTTTGTTATTCAAAATTTTAGAGATATATATTAAAAAGTGAACTATGGAAGGGGAAGACCATGCAGAACGCATGGTCTTCTCCTTTCTTGGTGTTTTGCCAAGACTTGGATAGATTTTCCCTCTATAGGTTGGAAATACGGTTGGAAAAAGAAAAGGGGTTATAGGCACATTGCCTGTAACCCCTTGAGAGTGTATGTGGAGCGGGCAACGGGATTCGAACCCGCAACCTTCAGCTTGGGAAGCTGACACTCTACCGTTGAGTTATGCCCGCGTATGAAAAAAGGCTTACGGGAGTAAGCCTTGATCGTTTGTGGAGCGGGAGACGGGATTTGAACCCGCGACTTCAACCTTGGCAAGGTTGCACTCTACCACTGAGTTACTCCCGCATGGAGGCGACATCCAGATTCGAACTGGAGATCAAGGTTTTGCAGACCTATGCCTTACCACTTGGCTATGTCGCCGCACAAAAATATGGTGGAGCGGGAGACGGGATTTGAACCCGCGACTTCAACCTTGGCAAGGTTGCACTCTACCACTGAGTTACTCCCGCGTGGCGTGAGGAAATTTATAGGAGATTCACGCCTGGCTGTCAACAGGAAAACCGTACACCTGGGAAATTTTTGCCCGGAGCGTGGGCGCATCCGTCTCCGCTCCGTGCAGGGAGTTCAGTTCTTGTTTTCTTCTCCGGCCTGCTTTTTTTCTTCCTCCTCACGGAGCGCCCGGCGCAGAACCTTGCCGACCAGCGATTTGGGAAGTTCGTCGCGGAATTCGAAGACACGGGGAACCTTGTACGAGGCCAGTTTGCTGCGGCAGAAGGCCGCGAGTTCGGACACCGTGATCTTTTCGCCCTCCTTGGGCACGATGTAGGCCTTGAGCGTTTCGCCCTTGGAGCGATGGGGGACGCTGAGAGACACGGCTTCCTTGATCTTCGGGTATTCGTGCAGCACTTCGTCGATTTCACGGGGGAAGACGTTGTAGCCGCCGACGATGGCCATGTCCTTTTTGCGATCGACGATGAAATAGTAGCCGTCGGAATCCCGGTAGGCAATGTCACCGGTGTGCAGCCAGCCATCGACGATGGTGACGGCGGTCTCTTCCGGATGGTTCCAGTAGCCCTGCATGACCTGCGGGCCGCGGACGATGAGTTCGCCGATTTCGTTGTCGCCCAGTTCCTGACGGCCGGTCTCAAGATCCACGATGCGGGCTTCGGTCAGGGGGATGGGGATACCGATGGAGCCGATCTTCTGAAGGCCGAACAGCGGATTGGCGATGACCACGGGAGAGGCTTCCGTAAGGCCGAAGCCCTCGGTGATGTGGGCGTGAGTGAGTTCCTGAAACTGCTTCAGGCTGGCCTGCGGGAAGGGCGAGGATCCTGAGATGCAAAGCTGGATGCAGGTGAGGTCGTACTGGGCGATGTTCTTTTGCTGCATCAGGGAAATGTACACGGACGGCGCGCCCACAAAGAAGGTGGGGCGGTGTTTCTTGATAAGCTCCAGCATGTCGTGCGGGGAATAGCGCGGGACGGGTATGCAGGGCGAGGCCATGACCGCGGGCAGGAGCAGCGTGCCCACCAGCCCGAAGACGTGGAAGAAGGGCATGATGCTGAGGAAGATGTGCTCGGGGCAGGATTCGTCCCAGTGCAGCAGGGCAAGGAGCTGCTGCACCTGTGAGGTGATGTTCCCGTGAGAGAGCATGGCACCCTTGGAAAACCCCGTGGTTCCGCCCGTGTACTGGAGCAGCGCCAGAGCGGATTCCGGGTGCTGAGGCTCTTCGCTGTAGCGGCGGCGGTTCTTCATCATGGCCTTCCAGGGGATGACGGTTTTTCCGTCATAGGCAACGGAAGGAGCGTTGCCCTGCCTCCTGGCGTGGAACGGCTGGATAAGATTGAGCGGAAAGGCCAGGCCGTCGGCCACGCGGGACACGATATAGGCCTGAACGTCCAGCCGGTCGCGCAGAGTGTCGAGCTTTGACCAGAACAGATCCATGGTGACGAGGAATTTCGGGGCGGAATCCTGAAAATGATGGGTCAGTTCCTTCTCCATGTAGAGGGGGTTGGTCATGACCACGGTGGCCCCGGCCTTGAGCGCCCCCCAGAAGGCGATGATGGTCTGGGGCAGGTTGGGCATCATGATGGCCACGCGATCTCCGGTTTTGAGTCCGCGATCGCGCAGGGAGGCGGCGAAGGTTTCCGCCTTGTCCTTGAGCTGCCGATAAGTGATGGTGAGATTCTGGAAGATGACAGCCCTGCGGGAGCCAAAATTTTCTGCGGCGCTGTCCAGATAGGACTGTATGGAACGGGAGACGATCTCAGGGTACAGCGGTGCGCCTTCAGCGAGGTGCGCCTGCCATGCGGCGGAGGATTCACTCATGATGTTTTTTCCATGGTTAAAAGGAAAGGGTCGTGTCCATTATAGCCGGACAAGCCGGAACTGTCATTATTTCTTTGTGAGGTTTCCTGCGGAAAAATGTAAAAAAAAACGAAGCGCAGGCAAAAAAAGAAGAGACCTGCCGGAGGGCAGACCTCTTCAGGATAGGTTCGTGAGGATAGGTTCGTGAGGCGTTGCTTCAAATCCTGGTCGCTGTTGGAAGCTGGCGATCCACGCCGAAGGTGCACGAGCTGAGCTTGAGTATGGGCGCTCCCTGATGGCGTTTGAATTCGGCAATGTTCAGGAGCCGGACGATGTCCCGCACGGTCTTTTCGTCGCAGCCCGGCATGACGAGGGTCTCGGCGTTGGCACCGTTTTCCAGGAGCTGGAACAGCGTGGCATCGAGCAGTTCGTAGGGAGGCAGGGAATCCTGATCGACCTGCCCGGGGTGCAGCTCTGCGGAAGGCGCCTTGGAAAAGATGTTTTCGGGAATGATTTCCCGGTTCTTCGCGGTATTATACCAGCGGGCGACGCGGTAGACTTCGGTCTTGTAGAGGTCGCCGATGGGTTCCAGGGCGCCCACCGTATCGCCGTACAGGGTGCAGTAGCCCACGGCGATTTCGGACTTGTTGCCGGTGGCCAGCACCACGCGCCCCATGCGGTTGGCAAAGGCCATGAGCAGGACGCCGCGGATGCGGGGCTGGAGATTGTCGGCAGTGAGGTCGTTCGTCTGGGAGGGCAGACCGGCGAAGGCGGGAGCCAGCGTCTGGTCAAAGGCGTTCATGACCGCGCCAATGTCCACCGTGCGCGTTTCAATGCCGAGGTTGCGGGCCAGGAGCGCGGCATCGGTCCTGCTGTGGCCGGAACTCCACGGGGACGGCATGAGAACGGCCAGCACGTTTTGCGGGCCAAGGGCTTCTGCGGCCAGACAGGCCACCAGCGCGGAATCCATGCCGCCGGACAGCCCCAGGACAACACCGTTCATGCCGCTTTTATGAACGTAATCCCGAATGCCGAGGACGGCGGCCCGGAACAGGGATTCAAGGTGTTCCGGAACGGGGGACACGGCTTCGGGCGCGGAACTTTTCTCCTCACAGGGGAGCGCTTCGGCGCTGACCGTCTTGCGGCCGAGTTCCACGGACAGGATGGCGGGGCGGAAGGCCTCGGCTCGGGAAGTCATTTCCCCGAGCTTGTTCAGCACGCAGCTCTGACCGGCATAGATGAGGCTGTCTGTTGCGCCGGTCTGCTGGACGGCGATGACAGGCATATTCCACATCTGCGCCAGGGCGGAATAATGCATCTCGCGCTGTTCCTGCGCATCGGGCTGAAAATAGTCCGGCGTGGTGAAGAGCATGGCATCGGCTGCGGAAGCGGTGCGTGAGGATTTGAGGTTGAGCATGGCCTCCTGATGTGCCCAGGCGGGATCGTTTTCAGGCAGGTAGAAGGTCGGGCCGTCCGGGATGGACAGAAGCCCGTTGGCCTTGCGGGTGACAGGAGAGAGGTTCCCCTGGCGGAGGAGTACATAGAGGGGGACTTCCGCTCCAGTGAGCGAAAGCAGCATGTCGGGACCGTCCTTAAGCCGTTCGGCCAGCTCTCTTGCGGCTTGCCGGCAGCGGCTGTAGAAGCCGCCGATATGCTTCAGCGAGTCCCAGGGGACACCGGCGAGAGCGTAGGCCGGAGTGAGGCAGAGTGTGCGTTCCCCCGAAGAGGGAGGGCAGAGCGCCGCAGCCCGGCGGGCCATATCGGCAAGCTGAAGCGCATTGCTGTGGAAATTTCCGGGTACGGGATCATGCTGGAGAAGAAAAAGGTGCATACCAACCTCGGAACGGTAAAATAACAGGGGTCAGGCGTGGAGAACGTCCTGCATGTTGTACAGTCTGCCGGGTTTCTGTTCGGAGAGCCAGCGGGCGGCGCGGAGCGCGCCTGTGGCGAAGTTCTCGCGTGAATGGGCCTGGTGGGTGATCTCAATGCGTTCGCCCGGCCCCATGTAGTAGACGGTGTGAACGCCGACGACGTCGCCGCCGCGCAGGGACTGAATGCCGATTTCATCATGGTTGCGGGGAGCCGAGGTGTCGAAGCGGTTGGTGTTGATGGCGGAGGCGTCGAGTCCGCGGGCCTTGAGCAGCGGCTCGGCCAGGAGCAGGGCGGTGCCGCTGGGGGCGTCCTTCTTCTTGTTGTGGTGTATCTCCATCATTTCCACGTCATAGGCGTCTCCCAGCAGGGCCGTGAGCCTGGGCAGAATGTCCATGATGACGTTGATGCCAACGCTCATGTTGGCCGAACGGAAGAGCACATGCTTTTCCGCCAGAGCTTCAAGCTCCTGAATCTGAGCCGCGGTGAAGCCCGTCGTGCCGATGACGATGGGCGCGCCTGCGGCGCCGGCGGCACGGGCATGGATCATGCTGGCTTCGGGCGCGGTAAAATCGACGACCACGGAGTGCGGCAGGCTTTTCAGCAGGGAGGCAAGGTCGCTGGAAACAAGGACGCCGTCCTTTTCCTGAACCTTGAGTTTGTCGAGCAGTTCCGGCCTGTCGGTGATGCCGGCAAGTTCAAGGTCTTCCGCTTCGCGGACAAGGCGGGTAAGGGTGGCTCCCATGCGGCCCGCCGCTCCTGTGACGATGATAGAAAGTCCCATAACGGCCTCCATGAATGCTGATTGGACGCAATACCGCCAGCATAGGGAAATATCGGGGGAAGTGCAAGAGCGAGGCGTTTTCTCTGCGGGACCGGGCGGGGGAACAGTACCCGTTTTTCGCAGCAAGCTTCCAAAATGGAACGGCCCCGCCGGAACACCGGCAGGGCCGTCACCATCGGGAACGGATGGGCTTACTTGCCTTCCTTCACAAGGCGCATGGCGATGCGCGAGATCTCCAGCTCTTCATCGGTGGGCACAACGGCCACCTTGACGCGGGAGTTTGCCGTGCTGATGTAATGGGGGGTGCCGTCGCGTTTGGCGTTGGCTTCGGGATCAAGCTCGATGCCGAATTCTTCAAGACCTTCGAGGATCCTGGCGCGGACGGAAACGGCGTTTTCGCCGATGCCTCCGGCGAAGGCGATGATGTCCACATGGCCGAGCACAGCCAGATAGGCGCCGATGTACTTTTTGACGGAATAGCACTGCACCTTGAAGGTGAGCAGGCAGTCGGGATCACCAGCATTCATGCCCGCTTCGATGTCCCGGCTGTCGCTCTTGCCGCACAGGCCAAGGTAGCCGGACTTCTTGTTCATGAGGTTGTCGATCTGATCGGGGGTGAGACCCTCGTTCTTCATGAGGAAGGGAACGATGGCTGCGTCGATGTCACCGCAGCGAGTTCCCATGACGACACCCTGAAGAGGCGTGAGGCCCATGGAGGTGTCCACGCACTTTCCGGCGCGCACGGCGGAGATGGAGGAACCATTGCCCAGGTGGCAGACGATGACGTTGACTTCTTCAGGCTTCTTGCCAAGCAGGGCGGCGGCCGCCTTGGAGACGTAGCGGTGGGAGGTGCCGTGAAAGCCGTAGCGGCGGATGCGGTACTTCCGGGTCAGCTCCCTGGGCAGGGCGTAGGTGTAGGCGTAGTCGGGCATGGTGGCGTGGAAGCCAGTGTCGAACACGGCGACGTTGGGGACGCCGGGGAAGATCTTCTCCATCGCCTCGATACCCGTCAGGTTGCCCGGGTTGTGCAGCGGGCCGAGGGGGATGTAGTCGCGGATGACCTGCTTCACTTCGGGAGTGACGATGGCTTCCTGATAGTCCGGCCCGCCGAGAAGCACCCGGTGGCCGATAACCACGATGTCGGACTTGTCGCTGATGACGCCGCCAAGCGCCGGGTCGAGCAGCACTTCGGCAACCTTGGCCATGCCCGCGGCATGGTCACAGTAGTTGCCGGGGTAGACGAACTTTTCCGCTTCGCCATCGGCGGTGAAGCGCTTATGGGTGAGCAGGCTGTCGGGGGCGCCGATGCGCTCCACGAGGCCCTGGCACAGGCGGCGTTCCGTGCCCTCTTCGAGGACCTGATACTTGAAGGAAGAGCTGCCGCCGTTGATGACAAGGATTTTCTGGGACATATTACCTGAGTCCTTTTTCGGCCTGAGCCTGGATAGCGGTGATGGCAACGGTGTTCACGATGTCCGGCACGGTGCAGCCGCGGGACAGATCGTTCACGGGCTTGCGCAGCCCCTGCAGTACGGGTCCGATGGCCACGGCGTGCGCGGAGCGCTGAACGGCCTTGTAAAGGTTGTTGCCGGTGTTGATGTCGGGGACGATGAAGACGCTGGCGCGGCCGGCTACGGGATCGCCGGGCATCTTGGTTCTGGCAGTGACGGGATCCACGGCGGCGTCATACTGGATGGGACCGGTGATGAGCATGTCGGGAGCCTGTTCCCTGGCCAGACGGGTAGCTTCGCGCACCTTGTCCACAGAGGCGCCCTTGCCGGATGTGCCCGTGGAGTAGGACAGCATGGCGACGTAGGGCGTCAGGCCGAAGGCCTGCGCGGTTTCCGCCGTGGTCACGGCGATGGTGGCGAGCTGTTCGGCCGTGGGGTCGAGATTGATGGCGCAGTCGCCGTAGGTGTTCACACGGTCCTTCAGGCAGACGAAGAAGGCGCTGGACACGATGGAGGCGCTGGGCTTGGTCTTGATGAATTCCAGAGCCGGGCGCACGGTATGGGCGGTGGTATTCACGGCGCCGGAGACCATGCCGTCGGCCTGTTCCTTGTAGATCATCATGGTGCCGTAGTAGGTGGCGTCGGCCATTTTCTCGCGGGCCTGTTCGATGGTTACGCCCTTTTTGGCGCGCAGTTCGGCGTAGGTGGCGGCGAAGTCTTCAAAGTCGGGGGACTTCACGGGATCGATAATCTCGGCTCCATCCACGCTTACGCCCAGTTCTGCGGCGCGGGCATGGATTTTTTCGGGATCGCCGAGCAGAATGATTTTGGCCACCTTGCGCTGAAGCAGAATGGCGGCGGCGTTGATGAGGCGGTCTTCTTCGCCTTCGGGCAGGACGATGCGCATGGGATGCTTCTGAGCCTGAGCGATGAGTCCGAATTCAAAGAGCCGAGGCGTGACGTGCGCTTTACACGCATCGAGGATGCAGGCGAAATCGGCCATGCTGCCGCTGACCGGAAAGGCGAAGTGGGCGTTGACGGACTGTTCGTCTTCGGCGGACATGCCGGAGAGGTACACACCGAGTACTTCAACGCACTGTTCCTTCATCTGGCACTGGAAGGCGGCGATTTCGGCCATGACTTCAGCCGCGGAGCATCCGGCACCGGAGAGGGCAAGCAGAACGGGCGCGCCGAGATTGGCGGCCGCGCAGGTGTTCAGGGCGACTTCAAACGCGGCGTTCCTGCCGCTGAAATCGCTGCCGTCGCAGATCACGAAGTCGGCATCCGCGGCGACTTTGGCGTATTCGGCGAGGATGGCGTCGATAAGTTCGCCGCCTTTGCCGGCGTTGATGTGTTCACGGGCGGTGCAGAGGCAGGGGAAGGGGCGGAACAGCGCGGCCTTGCCGCAGCCCTGTGCAAGTTTCATCATGCCGGAGACGGCTTCATCCTTGCCGGATCCGGCCGCAAGCGCAGTGATGAAGAGCGTGCGAGCCATAGAGGTTCTCCTTGACAGGCGTCATTGATATGAGGTCGGGCGCGGAAGCCCGTAAAAGGAAAAAACTCAAGTCATTGTAATGACCTGAGACTTTCCGTCAAGAGGCGTTCTGGTGGAGAAACTCTGGGAAAAGAAAGAAAGGCAAAGAATAATAAGTAATTAGACTGAATAGTGCCGCGGCGAAATATTGTTTGAGCGTTCAATCTATTGCAAGGGCGCAAAAAAAGCCCGCCAGGGCGGGCCGGGAAAGTGGCGAAGCGGACGGGACTTGAACCCGTGACCTCCGGCGTGACAGGCCGGCGTTCTAACCAACTGAACTACCG
>NZ_CANRLT010000075.1 GCF_947631555.1 uncultured Mailhella sp.
GACACATCAAATAATCAAAAAAATGAGGTATCAAATTTATGAAGCAAAATCCGTTAAATATGATGCCCAACAACGAGGTGTAGTCATGGATAAGGAAACCACGGACATTCTGGAAAAACTGCTGGAGCGGAAACTCGAAAACGGGGAGAAAGAACGCCTGCAACGGATATAGGATACTCTACGCATCGGTCCGAATGACGCGCTCTGGGCCATCATCGCGGCTATGGAATATCCGCGCATTTATTATGAGGAACTACCGGAGAAAATCCGCGCCGTCACATCCGGAATTTTTGAGGACATTGCCGAGGCTTCGGAAAAAGAGGTTGCGCTGGCGCAGAGCCGCCTGGCGGAAAGCGTAGTGAAATAGGCGGAAAGTCTGTCTCGAAAATATCATATCATATCCATACATGGATGACATGGGGAGCCGCCGCATCTTTTTTACTGCTGCTCTACGGAAGTCTCCTGCTGTGGGTCGGATTCCGGCTTGGTTCGAGGCAGGTGCAGCCGCCCGCCCTGTTACGGATGCCTGCGGGAATCATTCTGGCCGCAATCTGCCTCTGCTGCGGCATCTTTTTCGGGATGCTCGCCGCAAAAAAATTCTCCGAAGAAAATCGGGTCTGGCGTAAATTCCTGCTGGCGGCAATCGCCTGCATCGCGTCGGGAGGATGTATCATCGCATTGACTTTGATATAATATTCCCTCTTGTCTCATACATAAAAAAGATGCCGTGCGATAAAAATCTTCACACGGCATTCTCTTTTTTATCAAGAGCGAATACAAGCAAAAAACTTTCACAGCAAGAGCATTTATGGAATCAGATTCAAAAATATTTTCTTTTTTCCTTAGAGAATGTCCGGCATACACCTTGCTATGCAAGTTTTCTCCAAAGAATGCAGGCCAGAGCAAGGTAAAGCAGCCCCATAAAATTGACGAGGTAACAACAGTAGCGAGTGCGTAGGCTCCGAAATCCCTTCGACCAGGCGAATGTCCGTTCCACTACCCAACGGCGGGCAGGATTGCTCCGGCGTTCACGGACTTCTTCCCAACGGCTGCGGATATGCTCCTCAAATCCGTTAACATAGACTTCCTCGCTGACTCGCGGATAATCATACCCCTTGTCCAGACAGAGGTGTCGAACTTCAGCCCCCAGAAACCAGCCACCCATTTTCCGAAAGTTTTTCAGGGTTTCTCCTATCAGGCGGCTGTCATGTATATTGGCGCCTGTGGCCGTCACTCCCAACGGAATACCCTGACCGTCCACATGAAGATGGATTTTGCCGCCGCTTCGTCCTCTGTCCGTCGGGTTGCGTCCGAGCCCCTCAGCCGCTGATTTTTTGAGAGCGCGTCGGCGCTTGCAGCAAGGTGCCGTCCATAGCTTGCCATTGGGCATCTACACCGACTTTTTCCCCATATTCCGCAAGGAATATACGAAAAATCTCCGCCATGACACCGGCTTTGCTCCAGCGTTGGAAGTGCTCGTGGACAGTGCTTTTTGCGCCATAGCAGGCGGGAAGCATGGCCCATTGGCATCCACTCCGGCATTTGTAGAGAATCCCGGCAAGAATTATGCGCTGTGAAATCGGCTTGCCGCCGCCACTTCTTTTTCGCTTGAATGGTGCAAGAAGGGGCTCGATACGTTCCCACAGTTCCTCAGGCACATCACGAAAATCTGTCTGTTTCATGAGACGAGCTTACCTTTTTTTAAATCAAAAAACATGCCGGACATCCTCTTAATAAGCTCTATGTTACCGGAATAAAACCTTCAATAGCGTATGCTTTCAGCAAGTATACAACAATTCAACAGGACAGGAGAAAAACATGACACAGGCCGTCCTTCTTTTCCCATGCGGAACCGGCGCAAACACCCCAATGCGGCTTATACGGGTTTGCCGTAGTTTTATGGTCCATCGTCAATCTTTTATCAGGAGAACGCCGCATGGTTCGCCGCCGTCCGTCAGTTTCCTCCGCAAGCTCGCCGTCTTTGCCGGTCAAAAGGAACAGCGGGCAACCGGAGCGCAACACCTTCAATTTTGATGGTTTTGTTTCATCTGTCTACCTGCCGCATATCCGCTTGCGCAAACGGAGCTGGAGCGTGGATGAACGCATTGCGCGGCAGCATTTATCCCCGACGTTCGGAGCGCGGGAACTTGCCGACATACAACGTCACGAAGTGGAAGACTGGCTGCACGGACTGTCGTCCAGCGGTTTGGCTCCGGCCACCTGCAACCGTATTCTGGCGGCCTTCAAGACAATCTGCTCTCTGGCCGTAATGCGTGGTCTTCTGCCCGCAGGACAATCCCCATGCACGGGAGTCTCGCCTTTCAAAATCCACGCGCAGCGGGAACGCTACCTCTCGCGGGATGAGGCACAACGGCTCATGCGGGCGCTGGAAAAAAGCGACCGGCAGGAGTCCTTTGCCATCCGCCTGCTTCTGCTGACCGGCGCACGCAAAAACGAAATCCTCAAAGCGCGCTGGGAACATGTCCGTCTGGATCAGCGCCTGCTCACCGTGCCGCTGTCCAAGTCCGGCAAGCCGCGCCATATTCCGCTGTCCGACGAGGCCATAGCGGTTATTCGCGCCATTCCACGCCAGCCAGGCAATCCGTGGCTGTTTCCCGGCCGTGCTCCGGGAAAGCCCCTCAGCGACCTCTATCTGTTCTGGAACAAACTCCGGCGGGAATTGGGACTTGCCGATGTGCGTATTCACGACTTGAGGCACACCTTCGCCTCGTTTCTGGTCAATGCGGGGCACTCTCTCTATGAAGTGCAAAAACTGCTGGGGCACGGCGATCCGCGAACCACCATGCGTTATGCCCATCTGGGGCAGGCGTCATTGCTGGCGGCGACTGAGACAGTGAGCTGCTTTTTCATCCCGTCCAAACGCGGCAACAGCGGACAGGGCCTTTTTCTTCCTCCCGCCGGGAGAAATCCTTTTTGGGAAACGGCGCACCCTGATTGCATAGGGAGAGGATACAAGGAAACAGGACAACGTGCCCCATGAAAAGATAGCCAACCGTAAATGAAAAAGGAGGGATGGAGACTTTTCTGGGTAACTTTGGGTGCCTTCTGACTTGTCGGGCTGTCTTCGGACATGTGCGGACTGCTCATCGACAGGCACACTGTCGATGATGTTTAGAAAATCAATATAGTAGGGTAGGCTTGTTGGCAATATCTGTTTTTGGAAAAAAGTTCCCATATTTTGGACCTGAAAAAACTTTGTAAAGTCATCAGGTTATAGCTTTCTGGTTTTTCTTTTTTCCGCAAAAAATCGACAGTGTGCCTGTCGATAGTATTGCTGACAGAAGAATTCAAATTTCCCTTGAAGAGAGTGGTAATCCACGAATAAAGGAGATTATAATGACTTGGAATAATTTACCAATATCCAGGAAGATTGCTCTTCTCATGGGAACCTTGCTCGTTGTCATCTGCGGCCTCATGGTTACATCATACATAACCGTCAACCGCTTGGTTCGGGGAACCAATTCGATCAATGAAACTGAAACGATTTCGACGATCATGCTACTACGCGAGATTGACCACTTGAAATGGATTACTTCATTGCAGCGCTTTATTTTTGACGAAGATATGAAGGAATTGGATATTCAAGTGGATCACCATAAGTGTACTTTGGGCAAGTGGTACTACGGAGAAGACCGCAAATCCGTTGAAAACCGTTTTCCGCAGTTACGTAAAATTCTGAGCGAAATGGATGAACCACATGCCGCTTTGCATATGTCTGCCGATGTTATCCGAAATTTGAAAAACGAAGGCAAGTTCCATGATGCGAAAGCGTATTATATGGATGTTTCCTTGCGGAGTCTCGGAGAAGTGCAAAAACTTCTTTCCGAGTTGAATGACGCCATGCGGAAGGAAAAGGCTGCCGGCCTCGAACAGATGCGGATCGCCGAATATCATTCTCTCGTCGAGTTGGGCCTGGCAGGCGGCTTGGGTATTATTCTGACGGCGGTGATCCTTCTGGTCATTTCGCGGACAGTGACAGCGCCTATTATCAGGCTTGCGACGTACGCCGACAAAGTTGCCGCCGGTGAGTATAGTGCCCATTTCGATTGCGACACCGTCAGAAAAGATGAAATTGGGCGGCTGGCTTCGTGTACCGGGCGTATGGTCGACAGCATGGTGACGGCATTGCGCCGGGCTGACGAAGAAGCGATGGCGGCACAGGCAAGTTCCCGCAAGGTGGAAGAGGCGCTATTACGAACAGAGGAGGCGCAGCGCGAAGCGGAAACAGCAAGGCATAACGCCATGCTTACCGTCGTGGGGCATCTTGAAGATGCGGTGCATATCGTTTCTTCCGCCTCCACTGAACTGACCACCCAGGTTGAGCAAGCTAGCCAAGGCGCGTCCGAATCAGCCAATCGCCTGTCCGAAGCGGCCACGGCCATGAATGAAATGAGCGCCACCGTGCGGGAAGTGGCCAGGAACGCCGGTTCCGCTTCCGCCGTCTCCGCTGAAACCAGAGAAAAGGCCGAGGCAGGCGCGCGGGTGGTGGAAAAGGCCGTGCGTAGCATCGAAGAAGTTCATCAGTTGTCCCTGGACCTCAAGGCGGACATGGCTCAGCTCAACGAGCACGCCCGGGATATCACCCGGATCATGGGCGTCATCTCGGACATCGCGGACCAGACCAACCTGCTGGCCCTCAACGCGGCCATTGAGGCGGCCCGTGCGGGAGAGGCCGGGCGCGGCTTTGCCGTGGTGGCCGACGAGGTGCGCAAATTGGCTGAAAAGACTATGACCTCCACCCAGGATGTGGGCAACGCTATCAAGGCCATTCAGGAGAGCACGGCCAAAAGCATGACCGGTGTGGACAACGCTGTGGAACGTATCGGCGAGGCCACGGAGCTGGCCAATCAGTCCGGTCATGCCTTGCAGGAAATCGTGGCCACCGCGGAAGTCACCAGTGATCAGGTCAACGCCATAGCCACGGCCAGTGAGGAGCAGTCCGCAGCTGGCGAGGAGATCAACCAGTCCATTGTTCAGGCCAACGACAGATCCCGCCAGACTGCGGAGGTCATGATTCAGGCCGCCCAGGCGGTGTCCGATCTGGCGGCTCAGGCTCAGAGACTTATGAAGTTGATCCGGGATATGAAAACAGCCTAAGTGAGGTTTGACATGACTGTGGGAAAGAAAATCAGTGGTGGATTCTGCATTATCCTGTTATTGACTCTTGTGCTGGGATATCTTGCTATAAGTGCAATGCAGGATGGAGTAAAAACGTCTGAAAATATCAGCAAAGATCGTGTTCCACGTTTTACTGTTGCGTCTTCTTTGGAAAGCGATATTTTGGAATATGCCAGACTGTATTTCATGTTCGAGACATACAAGAGTGATGAATATATCGAAAAACTTGAAAGACAAAATGAGATTATTAAAGATGACATTATAAGACTGCAAGAATTGCAAAATAAACATCCATATCCAGATACAGGCGTTTTTTTGGACAAATTTCCCAAAGATCTGGAAGCATATCTGGAGGTTATGCGTTCATGTATTGTTTTGATTCAAAGCATTCAGGAAAACAATGTTGCCGGACTGCGGGCGGGTAAGGCCTCTGAAGTGAGCTTGGAAAAGTTGATCGCTGCTCTCGGCAGAGACTCCCGTTTTCTCATGGAAGCGGGGCAGGGCTCTCAGGCCGCCATACTTACGCAGTATATGTCCACTGTTTCCGCTGACCTTACGGATGTGGGCAATCTCATCAAGGACGCGCTGGTCGCCCAGACTATGAATGATGAGGCGCTATTTTCCAAACTTGGAGAGAAAAGCGCGGTCGTCATTAAACACCTTGAGGAGTTGCGGGGAAAATTTGACAGGCGGGAATATAGCGACCTGTTGGAACAGTCCATCGCCGCCTCACAGGGTATGGGCAAGCAAATTGAACAATTGCAGGCAATACACAAGCAACTGAGGGAACATTCCAAAAACAGGCTTGAATTGTACAATTCCCTGAAACAGCAGACCCTCAGTCTGAGCACGGCTGTTGCCGACAACACCCAAAATGAGGTGAACAGGGCTGCGGAAACGCTGAGCGCTTCCACAACGCAGACCATCATAATTTTGATCGGCGTCTTGGTTCTCGGCATCGGCGCCTCCCTTTTTATCACCAGGATGATCGTCAAGCCTCTGGTGGTCACCCAGGCTTTCGCCAAGGCTGTTGCCGACGGCGATCTGGAAAAAAAACTGGATATACACGGCACTGATGAGATCGGCATGCTGGCGGATGATTTGCGCCAGATGGTGACCAGCCTGAAGGAGAATATCAACGAGGCCCAGAGAAAATCCCGGGAGGCTCAGACAGCCATGGAAGAAGCCAGGGAAGCCATGGGCCGGGCGGAAGAGGCTGCCCGCAGGGCTGAAAACGCCAAGCGGGAAGGCATGTTGGCCGCCGCCGGGCAACTGGAAGGTATGGTGGATATCATTTCCTCTGCCTCAACGGAGCTTTCCTCCCAGATCGAGCAATCGAACAGAACCGCCGCGGAGTCCGCGCGGCATCTTTCCGAAGCGGCCACAGCCATGAACGAGATGAACTCCACGGTTCAGGATGTCGCCAAAAATGCCAGCAACGCCTCAGGCGCTTCCAGCGACACCAAGCAGAGAGCCGAAGCGGGGGCACAGGTTGTGCACGAAGTGGTGCGGAGCATCGGCGAAGTTCAGAACGTATCCATTCATTTGAAAGAAGAGATGGAGCAGTTGAACGCCCATGCGCAGGCTATCACTCAGATCATGAGCGTTATTTCCGATATAGCCGATCAGACCAATCTGCTGGCGCTCAATGCCGCCATTGAGGCGGCGCGGGCCGGTGATGCCGGGCGCGGCTTCGCTGTGGTGGCCGATGAAGTGCGCAAGCTGGCTGAAAAAACCATGTCCTCCACCCAGGATGTAGGCAACGCCATCTCGGTTATTCAGGAAAGCACTGCCAAAAGTATGGAGGCTATGGACAACGCGGTGTCGCGAATTTCTGACGCCACGGAACTGGCCAATCAGTCCGGCGCGGCCCTGCGGGAAATTGTCAGCACGGCGGACGACACCTTTGACCGGATCCAGGCCATCGCCACAGCCAGCGAGGAGCAGTCCGCCGCCAGCGAGGAAATCAACCGTTCCATCATCACGGTCAACGACATGTCCAGGCAAACAGCCAGCTCTATGACGGAAGCCGCCAAGGCCGTGGCTGATCTGGCCGCGCAGGCGCAGTCCCTTACCGGGCTGATCCAGGAAATGAAAAAAGCATAACGGACTCTGGACATCCTACTGCTGGTAACCGAAAAAGGTGTGCTCCCTCAGGGAGTACACCTTTTTCGGCTTGGCCGCGCCGAGCGCAGGCGGTCAATAAAAAGAAGCTCCTGTGTACTTCGTCTTATATCCTATCCTTTCCCTTCGCACAATGCGAAAAGAATAAAGCCGATTACTGGATATCTACCCCAAGTGAAACACGGATCCTCTTGAGGCTTTCTGATTCTTCTCTGCCCACAATCAGCCCTTATTTAACAACATCAACCACACATTCAGTTGATTTATTTAATTTTTTAAAAAATTTAAGAAGTATATAAATTGGCCACTGCCCGGCCTGATTTCTCCATGCTACACACGATTCAATCCCTTTTGAGTCTGTCTTAGCCATTAATAAGGAGAAGTTATGTTGGAGCTACTGACCAAGAAAGAACAAGATGTTGTCAATCTACTGATGAAAGGTACAACACCAAAAAAAAATTTCTCATGAACTGTACACATCACACAAACTTATACACCTGCATCTTTCTCGTATCCGCAAAAAGTTTTCTGTGCATACTACGATAGAAATCATGCGTTGTATCGGGGATATGATGGATTACCCCAAGTACCCCATAAAACTTACACCTCGCGGAGCGGAAGTATTTCGACTGTCTCTCGGCGGATTCAGTACCACAGAAATCGCCAACTGCCTGAAAATCACACGAAGTGGCGTCCGGCGGCATAGAGAAAAAATGCTCATGGCAAATGGATGTAATTCCATACTGGAATTGGTTGCAAAATATTACGGGACATACGCTGAGTAATATTCTCAAGGATGTTTCATGGAAGCTGACGGACGTACTATTATCATTTCCACGCCGGAAGAACTATTTCCCCTTATTACGGAAGCCGTGCAACTCGCCGTTTATGAGAATACCCGAAATACTTCTAACGGCCCTCCTCAAAAGTTGCTTGCTCCCAAGGATGTGGAAAGGGAGTTTGGCATTCGCCAAAAAACGCTCGCCTACTGGCGTCAGGAAGGTATCGGCCCAGCCTATACGACCTTTGGCAGGCGCGTCTTCTATGAACGCGCTGTACTGGAAAAGTATATTGCCTCTGGACGTATCCAAACTTCGGAATCAAGATGATGGATTTTTCAGGCCAGCATATCCCCTATGATGGAGAGCTTTTCGTTTTCCTGTCCGGGGAACAGATGAGCATACCTCATCGTCATGGTGATATTCTTGTGGCGCATGAGTTTTTGCAACTCCATGAGCGTGACCTTGCCGGACTGCGCCAGCCAGGAGGCAAAAGTATGCCTCATGGTATGCAGGGTGACTGCGTACAAGCTGTCACCGTCTTTCGGAGCCAGTCCGAGCTTTCTGACGGCGGTCTGGAAGCAGGCGGGCGTTTTCTCAAACGCCACCTTTTTGCGGGGCTGCTGGAAGATGGGTTCCACTGGCTTGCGCCTGTACGCCTGAAGCATCCGGATCATATCTTCCGGTACACGGACGAAGACACGTTTTCCCCCTTTCTGAATGATATAAAGGCCGCAGGCGTTGGCATCCACGTCCTGCCCACGCAGCTTGAAAATCTCCGTGGGCCGGAGGCCCGTTCGCAACGAGAGCAAGGCCATGTCGTGCAACTGCGGATGACGCTTTTCGAGATCGTCCAGAAGAGCCTTAGCCTCTTCTTTGGTCAGGAAGCGCAATCTTTCATTGTTGGCCTTGACCATCTTCCATGTGCCGCCCTTGGTGGACAGCGGATTGACCCCATTCCATACGCCGGTGGCGATGGCACGGTTTATGGCGGAACGCATGAACGAGAAGATATTGTTCACGGTCTGCCCGGCCAGTGTTTTCCGCTTCCCTGTTCCGGGGTTGGAACTTCCTGCGCCCTTTTTCCGCTTTGTATTCCCGGTAGGCGTTTTCAGGAGCTGCGCCTTGAGATTGGAAAGCAGATTCGGGTTCAGTTCAACGACAGGGAGAGCATGAATTTTGGCCTTGAGATGGGCGCTGTATTGGCTATAATGCTGGTCAACATACTTTCCTTCGCTTCTGCCCCAGGCAAGGTAGGCATCAACGATCTCCCCGATGGTGATTTTATCCCGTTCAATGGGATTGACGCCGGTGGCCTCAAACTCGGCAAGGAATTTTGCCCGCTCTTTTCTGGCTGTGGATGGGCGTATGCCTTTACTGTGTCTGCCGACGGTTTTCCAGTGGCCTTTGCCTTCGTGGTCAGCGTACCAGAAGGCATAGATGAGATCGGGCTTGCCTGTGCGCGGATCACGCTTGGCGGACTCGCGGCAGAAAACGCCCTCGAACTTGGTTTTTATGTATTTTCGGCTAGTTGTGCTTTGCATGAAAGCAGGATAGCCAGTGAAATCTATTTCTGCAAGATGCTTATCCAGAACTTATCCAAAATGGATTTTTGGGATAAAAATCTTGAAGATAATTTATTGAATTTATTGATTATTTATCTCTTACTACTGGCGATATGTGACCGAGAGAGAGAGAGAGAGAGAGAGAGAGAGAGAGAGAGAGAGAGAGAGAGAGAGACGTTCTGACATTTATAAAAAAGAAGGCTGTCCGGCTTTGGCCTATGCTGATGATTTCGTATATCCCAGTTATTCTTCTCGGTGAATTTAAAATAATTCCAGATACCCTGAATTTAATGTTTATCAGTCACGGAATGGGCTTTATTAAAACATGGCCTACAAACCATGCCTCCTGGTTTATTTGCGTCCTCTTTTTTACCCTGCCGATCTTCTTCTTTATGCTGGCCAATTATAAAACTAAAAATGTGCTGTTCTCCTGTTCAATCATAGCAATTTTTGCCTTTTGTGCTATATCACGCGCTGAATCTGGTTTTCCTTCTTCCGCTGCCATAAAAAGTTTGCCGTTTTTGACCAATGGAGTTGTCAGGGCTCTTGGAGGAATTAGCGTTGGAATCTTGCTGGGATACTGCTTGAAGACCTTTTCCCCGCCAAAAATTTTATACTGCCGCCTTTTTAGAATACTCTTTACGGTAATAGAAATTACTCTTCTATGTGTCTGGATACAATACATGTCATTCCATAAACCTGCTGGTGAAACGGTATTTTTTCAGATTCTCTTTATTGCTATTTTTGTTTTATTTTTGTATCAATTCGGGTATTTTTCATCATTGATAAATAGAAAATGTCTATCGTATCTAGGAACACTTTCCTATCCTATATATCTTTTGCACTTTCCTGCATTTCATTTTTTAAAAAAATATATTTTGATACATTGTCATCAGCTTAATGAATTTCTTATTCTTTTCATCATTATGGGGGTGTGTATGGGCTTTGCCGTGCTGGCGCAGCTTTTCTATGAATTGTGCGTAAGAGTTTTTGCCAGGGCAAGAGCGGCAGTTTCGGTGCGGGGTGCGGATGTCTAACCTGCGAGGAAGTTCACCCCTGCATGCACGGATTATTGCATACTGCCCTGCCGTGTTACAGCAATCCTAAAATTGTTTTCAGGGATTCATTCAGCAAGGCCATATCACCTGATGAAACGTCGCATATTTTACGACCAAAACGCCTTTTGTCCGCAACGCAAAGCTGGTCACATACAGCGACAGAATTTTTCCCAAGGGAAGGAAGAGAAACCACGATGGGAGGATGCGGTTTTGCCGATGTGGACAACGGCAGCACAACTATGGTTCCCCTGGCCTTGTTCAAGGCATTGACCGTAAGGATGACGGCCGGACGACATTTCTGGATTTCCATTCCTTCAGACGGATCAAAGTTGACCCACCATACTTCACCACGCCGCATCTATGTGCCCTCCGACCTCTTCCTGGCCGCGAATGCCGTCAGCAATCAACCCTTGACGCCACTCACTCATTTCTGCGTTCAGTGTGGCATCCCGCTCAACTTCAAGGGCAAGAAGGTACAGAGGATCATCGTCTTCGGGCAGTGCCTGCTCTATCAGCTTTGTCACAAAGGCACTGCGCTGTCTTGGAAGAACCGCCTGCTTGAAGCGGGCCGCCAGAGGATCAGGGATACGAAAAAGCATTTGCATGACTACTCTCCTTTTTTGTTATTGATAGCAATATCAATATCAAAAGTCAATGCAGCCGCCAAGCATTTTTTAGACCTTTCCATTCCCGCCTTCGTCATGGAGGACTGTCATGGCCTCGTCTGACCTTCCCGCCACTTCGGAAGTCCTGCTCCCGACCGATGCCGGCAAACATATTCCGGACAATTTTCAGGGTCAGAACTGGGATACTCGGGGTACAAGTCACGGCGGTTCAAAGGGGCTGTCCTTCTTTCAGGCAGCGATTCCGGCCTGCATCGGTTTCAGCATCAACCTCGGCAATTACGTCTGGGAGCTGGGTACGAACTACTTTGTAGAGCACGGCGAACAGCTTACTGTAAGGCTCCGGATCAGAACGTCACCCACTATGCGGACATCACCAACAGTGCGCTAGAATCGTTGACGCTGCAATACTACCTGAACGAACGGCGCGAGCTGAATATCACGCCTGGCGGAGACCGAAACTATAAGGAAAGGGATGACCTCTACACGCGCATGGTCGGCGCACAGCAGTAGGGA
>NZ_CANRLT010000076.1 GCF_947631555.1 uncultured Mailhella sp.
GGGGATATGTACTGGCGGGCGATGCGTTCATCCACGCTCCAGCTGCGCTTGCGAACCTGCACATGCGGCAGATAGATGCGGGCGACAAAGTCATCAACATTAGGACTGTCAGGCTGCCTGCGCCTGCTGTTTTGCTTCACCGGCAGAAACGGCAGGCTCAGGGAGAAGCCCGACGGACGGCGGCAGGCCATACGCGTTCTCCTTATAAAGAATCCATGAGGAAAAATGTGACAACAGCTGGAGAGCGTACGCGCCGTTTGCCCATGAAGAAAGAGCAAACAAGGCAGTCCTTCAGGGCAATGTGCCGAAGCCGGGGAAGTTTTGCCTCCTTGGCAGGAGCCATGCTCCTCGGGGCAGAGTGTATCCAATCCGAAGACCGTGGGCGCAAACCGCAAAGATGAAAAGATGGCTATTTCCGGAAGGTCGCATCTGTCCGATCTTCTTTGCGGATTTTTATGAATTCCGTAGACGTGGGATCTTTCCCTCGGCGTGGGCAAAAAAAAGCCCCCGTGGGGCGGGGGCGCGAGGCCAGGGGACGGGCTTCAGGCGAGCTTGAAGCGTATGCGCAGCACACCGCCGCTGTCTGGCTTCCACTCGTGGGACACCCAGACGAAGGTTCCGCATTCTGCGGTATGCGCAACGTGTTCGCCGATGCAGGGGCAGGAGTCGACCACGGTTTCGGGCTTGTCCGGGTCGCCGATGAAGACGATGCGCAGGGTGTCGCCCGCGCTTTCGGGCAGGCGCGAGAGGTTGTAGCGCCTTGCGGCCTCGTCGCGGGGCATGTCGCGTGCCGTGACGGGGAGATCGCGGGCAAGGATTTCGTTCACCTCCCTGGTGATGGAGTCCACTTCCTCCGGCGTGAGATCGTGGGGAAAGTGAAAATCGACCTTGGATTTTCCGGCGTTGATGTGCGTGGAAAAGCAGCGGGGGCAGCCGTAGCGCCGGATAAGTACGCCGCTCAGGGTGTGTTCCGCCGTGTGCATACGCGGATCGTATTCTTTGCTCATCAAAAATTCCTTTGAGGTTTGAGACCTTCCCCGCTCTTGTTGTGTGGGGGGAGGGGCAGAGTGCTTGCCAAAACGGCGGAAGCGCAGGGCCACGGGGGAAACGGGGGAAGGTTCTTTCCGGCGGAGCGGGTGACCCCAGTCCCCCCCCGTTATTCGGCCTCGAAGAAGGCGCGGTAGGCGAGTTTTGCGGCGTAGAGGTCGGGGACGGAGGAGAGTTCAAAGGGGCTGTGCATGCCGAGGAGGGCGGGCCCGGCATCTACCACGTCCATGCCGTAGGCCGCGAGGAAGAGTGCCACGGTACCGCCGCCGCCCACGTCCACCTTACCGAGTTCGGCCATCTGCCACGGAATATTTCGGGCGTCGAGGACGGAGCGCACCCAGCCCAGGTATTCGGGGTGGGCGTCATTGGCACCGTATTTGCCGCGGGAGCCGGTGAACTTGCAGAAGGCCAGGCCCTTGCCGAAGAAGGCGGCGTTCTTGAGTTCGTGGCGATCCTGCCAGTCCGGGTCCACCGCGGCGTGGACGTCGCCGGACAGGGCGCGGGTGTGCATCATGATGGTGCGCACGGCTGTGGCGGGTTCCCAGGCCGCGGCCATGTCTTCCATGCAGTATTCAAAGAAGCGGGAGCTGGCGCCGGTGGAGCCGTCCGAGCCGATTTCCTCCTTGTCCCAGAAGATGAGGCAGGTGGTGTACTCTGGGTCTTCGGCTTCGAGGAAGGCGGAAAGGGCCGTGTACACGCAGATGCGGTCGTCCTGGCCGTAGCCGCCGATGATGCCGCGGTCAAGTCCCACAAAGCGGGCAGGGCCTGCGGGCACGGCTTCCAGCTCCGCGGAGATGAGGTCGTCCTCACGGATACTGTAGGCTTCGTGGAGCAGTTCGAGCATACGCGCCCGGACGGGTTCCTTGGGGGCCTCTCTGCCGTCTTCACCCTTGAGCACCGGCTCGTGCCCGAGGATGACGTTCAGCTTTTCGGCATCGAAGGCATCGGAGAGCTTGAGAGAGCTGTCCTTGTGGGCGAGGTGCGGCAAAAGATCGGCCACGGTGAACACAGGGTCGGAGTCGTCTTCGCCGAGGCGCACGGGGATCACGCGGCCGTCCGTCTTGACGATGACGCCGTGCAGGGCCAGCGGGCGGGCAAACCACTGGTATTTGCGCAGTCCGCCGTAGTAATGGGTCTTGGCCTGTCCCACGCCCGCCTGTTCGATGAGCGGCCGCTGCTTGAGGTCAAGGCGGGGGCTGTCCGTGTGGGCGCTGATGAGGCGTACACCTTCGGAAAGCGGGCGGCGTCCGCGGCGGGCGGCAAACACGGCCTTGCCGTGCAGAGATTTCCAGGCGCGGCCGCTGGCAAAGCCTTCGGAAAAGCCCGCGGCTTCAAGGGCGGCCACAGCTCCTGCCGCGGCTTCGCGTTCGGTTTTGCAGTCGGAAAGGAAGCGGATGTAAGCGCGGGCCAGTTCGTCCATGGCCCGGCGCTGTTCCGGGGCGCGGTACGTTTCCCAGCCGGAGCGGGAAACGGATTCAAGTCCATCCATGAGAACCTCTTCAAGCTGTATGGTCAGACGCGGCGCGCGGGGAGAGCGCTTCTCCGAGTACGCGGGTCACGTCGGGAAAATCTTCATCTTCAAGGGTGCGGGGGTCGATCTGGAACCAGTCATGTTCCAGCCGCCCGATGAGCGGCGGATCGCCGGCGAGAAGCCGCGCCCGCAGCGCCGCGGCGCTCATCTCCAGGGGGCGGACAGAGACCAGCTCTGTGGGCAGGCCCTGTTCGGGGAAGGCCCCGCCGCCCACACGGGATTCCCCGTCCTCAAGCCGCACTTCGGCCAGTCCGCCGAGGGCGGGGGCAAGGAGGGCGAGCAGTGCTTCCGCCCGTGCGTGCAGGACCTCGCAGCGCATGGTCAGACGGCGCAGGGTGGGGATGGAGCGGCACGCCCTTTCCGGGTCGCGGTAGAGGCGCAGGGTTGCTTCCAGTGCGGCGAGGGTGAGCTTGCCGCAGCGCAGGGCGCGCAGAAGCTGGTTTTTCTTCATGGCGTCCAGGAAGCGCTTTTTGCCGGCGATGATGCCAGCCTGCGGGCCGCCGAGAACCTTGTCACCTGAGAAGGTGACCACGTCCACGCCGGAGCGCAGCACACCGGGCACGGCGGGTTCGTCGCGCAGGCCCCAGGGCGAGAGGTCGAGCAGGCTGCCGCTGCCCAGATCTTCCAGCAGGGGCAGACCGCGGCTGTGGGCAAGTCCGGCCAGCTCCGCCGGGGACACGGCGCTGTGGAAGCCGATGACGCGGAAATTGGAAGGATGCACCCAGAGCACGGCGCGGGTCTGTTCGTTGATGGCTTCAGCGTAGTCGGAAAGGTGTGTGCGGTTGGTGGTTCCCACTTCGCGCAGGATGGCGCCGCTGCGGACCATCACGTCCGGGATGCGGAAGCTGCCGCCGATCTCCACGAGCTGCCCGCGGGAAAGCACGGCCTCCCCGCCCTTGCACAGGGTATCCAGCATGAGCAGCACGGCTGCGGCGTTGTTGTTCACCACGAGCGCGGCTTCAGCGCCGGTGAGTTCGCAGATCAGGCCCTCCACCAGCGCGGTACGGCTGCCCCGTTCGCCGCTGTCGAGGTCAAATTCAAGATTGCAGTAGTCCCTTGCGGCAAGAGCCACGGCCTCCTGTGCTTCGCGGGCCAGGGTGGAACGGCCAAGGTTGGTGTGCACCACCACTCCCGCCCCGTTGAGCACGCGGCGCAGGCGCGGCGCGCAGGCACGCGCGGCAGAAGCGCGGAGCAGGCCGGAGATGGCGGGCAGGCTCAGTTCTTCCGGCGAGGTGACGCGCCTTTCGCGCACGGCGGCGCGCAGATCATCGAGGACGCCGCGGCAGCAGGCGAGCAGCGTGTCGTGGGCGGCTTCGGGAAAGCTGCGTTCCAGAAGGGCGAGGCAGGCGTCTGCGGAGGGCAGGGCGCGGAACAGTGCTTGCATGGGCGTATCCTTAAATAATGAACCGTGGGGACAGGGGTGCCGAGGTGACAGGGGTCAGAGCGTACCGCCCTCCCGTTTTTTGCGCACAGCGGCACGCAGCCAGCCGTACCAGAGGTCAAGCCCTTCGCGGCTTCTGCAGGAAAGCTCCATGACGGCAAGCCCCGGGTTCAGCGCCGAGGCGCAGGCGCGGGCGCGGGCCGTGTCGAAGTCCACATAGGGCAGCAGGTCGATCTTGTTCAGCAGCAGGGCTTTGGCCTTGTGGAAGAGGTAGGGGTATTTCTCCGGTTTGTCGTCGCCTTCGGTGACACTGAGCAGGGCGATCTTCGCGTCTTCGCCGCAGTCAAATTCCGTGGGACAGACCAGGTTGCCCACGTTTTCGATGAACAGGATGTCCAGCCCGTCCAGATCCAGGGAAAGCAGTGCCTCGCTGACCATGCTGCTGTCCAGATGACAGCCGCCATCGGTATTGATCTGCACGGCGGCGGCCCCGGAAGCGGCTACGCGGCGGGCGTCGTTGTCGGTTTGCAGGTCGCCTTCGATGACGGCCATGCGAAATTCTCCGGCCAGGTCGGAAAGCGTGCGTTCGAGCAGGGAAGTCTTGCCCGAACCGGGGGAACTGATGAGGTTGAGCGCCAGAATGCCGCGCCGGGCAAATTCGCCGCGCAGACGTGCCGCGATGCGGTCGTTGGCTTCCAGGACATTGCGGACGACAGGAATTTCCATAACACCTCGGGCTATTCCGCTTCCAGATGGTCGAGAAAAACGCCCTCTCCCCGGACGACGCCAAAGCCGGTAGTCTCGCCACAGGACGGGCAGGGCGCATACAGGGCGGAGCGTGCGCCGGGCCGGAAGCGGTGACCGCACAGCGGGCAGGAGAGCTCCAGCGGCTCTTCTTCCAGCTCCAGCCGCGCCCCTTCCCAGCTCGTGCCTGCGGTCATGGCGGCAAAGGCCATGCGCAGAGCGTCGGGCAGAACCTGATCCAGCTCCCCGAAGCGCAACCGCATCAAGGTGAGACGCGACGCTCCGTGGCGTTCCAGTTCCTGCCGGGCCAGGTCCATGACGCCGGCCATGAGAGAGAGTTCGTGCATACTTCATCCAGAGCCGCTCGCAGACTGGCATGGCAGCCTGCGGGCAGCGTCTTCCCGCAGGGGAAGTGTTACGGAAAGGATTCTACCGGCTTGGCGTTTTTGTCAACTCCTTCCTTAGACCGCCGGAGCGGGGAAGGTCGCGGGGCGTCGCTCCAACCGCGCTGTCGCGTGTGCCTTCGGCAGTTAAGGTAGGGAAATGCAATTCACTGGCAGCAGCCATGCACAACGCGTAAAGCACAACATTGCTTTTTTCCGAAACTCGGCTATACATGGCAGGGAGAAAAGAATCCCGCCGGGTTCGGCGATAAGGAGCTTTATGAGCAGAACGCTATGTCTTGTGGGTTCGGCCGCCGTCATGCTGTGCGTGACGGTAGGCATTTGCTGTCTAGTTCAGGAAGAGACGGGCACATCCAGACAGGTCGGCCGGGAAGTTTCCGGCAAGCTGTCCAGTCTGCCGGCACCTGCCGTTTCAGGGGGAGAGACGGAGAGAAGGTACACTCTGTCTGTCCCCGCGCCCGCAGCCTCAGCGGAGGCAGCACGGGAGAGTGTCCCGCGGCCAAAAACCGCTGCGCCGGCTAGGCGTTCCCCCGCTCCGGCAAAGGCGGCGAGCGCTGCGGCATCTCCGGCAGAGAAGACAGCGAGCGCCGCGTCCGCGAAGCCAAAGCCCGCCCGGGACGAAGCCGCCAGGCCCGCCGCCCCTTCTGCTCCCATACCTACGGCTTCGGCGGAAAGCAGCACTCCCGCGGCGCCGGCTGCTTCGGTTCCCGCAGCAACGTCTGCGGCCAGTCCTGCGGCTTCTTCAAACACCCTGCCAGAAGCCGTGCCCGCAGAGCCGGAAACGCCTGCCGCGTCCGCCGAAACGCCTGCATCCGCTGAATCCGCCGCTCCCGGCACGGCAGCGGATTCTCCTGCGGCAGCGGCTCTTACCGCTTCCACAGACACAGCGGCGGTTTCCACAGAACCGACTGCCGCCTCGGAAACGGCTGTCGCCTCGGCTGCCGCAGTCACGGCGGAAGCCTCTGCAGGTGCCGGGCGGCCGGAAGCAGCTGCGCCCGCGGCTGAGGCGGCCGCAGTCCATGACACGGAAACGGCGGCTCCTGAAGATTCCTTTGTCCGGGAAATCACTTCCGCCCGCTTTGTCATGCGCGGCAGTCTCATCAAGCTGGTGCTTCAGGCCAACGCCGCCCTCGTCGGGCACTGTTCCGAACTGCGCGAGCCGGACCGCGTGATTCTTGACCTTGCCGGAAAGTGGAAGCTCGAACTGCCCCATGTGCCCAGCAACAGGCTTATCCGAGCCGTGCGCGTGGGCTATCATGAGGACAAGACGCGGTTGGTCTTCGATATGAAGACCACCGGCGAGGTAACGCTGGTTCCGCTGGACCGCAACTCCCTTGAACTACGTATCCGCTGAGGGTTTTGATGAACGTGAACGGGCGGCATTACCGCACCATCTGGACGGAAGGCGAGGCCGGGAACGAACGTCTGTTCATCATCGATCAGACGGCGCTGCCCCATGCTTTTCAGACGCTGGAACTCTCAAGCTGCGGGGACGTGTGCCAGGCCATACGCGACATGCAGGTACGCGGAGCCGGGCTTATCGGGGCGACCGCGGCCTATGGCGTGTGGCTCGCCGCGCGCACGGCTCCGGCGGGGAATTTTGCCGCATTCATGGAACGGAGTTTTGCGGCGCTGCGTTCCACACGCCCCACGGCGGGCAATCTTTTCCGGGCGCTGGAACGCCAGGCTCGGGCCATTGCGGGCAAGGCGCAGACTGAAGCCATCCCCGCGGCTCTGGCCGAAGCGCAGACCGTGGCCGGCGAGGACGCCGAAGCCTGCCGCCGCATCGGAACGTTCGGTCTGGAGCTGATCCGTGAGATCGCCGCGCGCAAGCCGGGAAAGCCGGTGGAGATTCTCACCCACTGCAACGCCGGCTGGCTGGCCTTCGTGGATTACGGTTCGGCGCTTTCTCCCGTGTACGCGGCCTTTGACGCGGGCATCCCCGTCCACGTCTGGGTGGACGAAACCCGTCCGCGCAATCAGGGCGCACGGCTCACGGCCTGGGAACTGGGCTGCCACGGCGTCCCCTGCGACATCATCGCGGACAACGCCGGGGGCCACCTCATGCAGCACGGCATGGTGGATCTCGTCCTCACCGGCGCGGATCGCGTGACCCGCTGGGGCGACGCCGCCAACAAGATCGGGACGTATTTGAAGGCACTGGCCGCCGCGGACAACGGTGTGCCCTTCTATGTGGCCCTGCCGTCCACCACCCTTGACCCCGCCCTGCGCGATGGCATGGCCGAAATCCCCATCGAGGAACGCAGCCCGGAGGAAGTGCGCTTCGTGCCCGGGCTTTCCGCTCACGGGCCTGAAGAGGTGCTCATCTGCCCGGAGGCGGCATCGGCCCGGAACTGGGCCTTTGACGTGACCCCGGCGCGGCTCATCACGGGACTGATCACGGAGAGGGGCATAAGCCCGGCCTCGGAAGCGGGCATTATGGGGTTGTTCCCGGAATTTGCCTGAGCGGTGCGGAAGTTCAGGAAAGAAGACGCCGGAAAAGCACGAAAGCGGAGCAGCCATGAACGGCGAAGGTTATGTGAAATACCGCCTCATCCATGAGGACGGCCCGGCCCCCGGCCACCCCCAGTGGCAGGCACTGAACGACCTGCGTTCCGACCTCGTGAAGGCCGGACTTGTGGGAGCGCTGGAAAACGGCGTGGGCTTCGGCAACGTCTCCCTGCGCGCCGGAGAGGAGGGAGCCTTCGTCATTTCGGCCACGGCCACGGGCCACATCCCCAGGCTCACGCCGGAACACTACGCGCTGGTCAGTCGCTGCGACATCGTGGGGAACACCGTCTGGTCCTGCGGACCTGCGCGCGCAAGCTCTGAGTCCATGACCCACGCCGCGGTCTACGGCGCGGCTCCGGGCATCGGCTGCGTGGTACACGCGCATCACCGCGGGCTGTACGAACAGCTTCTTGCGGGCAAAGCCCCGGCCACGGATCCCGGCGCAGCCTACGGCACCCCGGCCATGGCCCTCAGCGTGGCCGCCCTGGTGCGGGCGCATCCCGCCGACGGCGTCATCGCCATGACCGGCCATCAGGACGGCTTCCTGCTCTACGCGCCCGGCGTGGAACATATGCGCGACCTTCTCGCCATGCTGGCCCAGGGCTACATCCCCTGCTGAAGCGGGGAAGGCAAGGCAAAAGGCATCTTGTTTTTCCTGCCGGAAAAACGCTTAAAGACAGCCGAACTTCCAGTTCGGCAAAGACATCCTTCGGCCACGTCCCTAACCGCCGGAGGCGCGAGCGTCAGCGAGCTGATAGCGGAGGCGGCGTGTTCGTCAGGCTTTGCCTGCGAACATGGTCACGCCGCCGAAGCGGGGTAAGTCGCGGGCGCGCCTCGTGTGTCCTTAGTTCCGCTCCTCGCCCGCCTCCATGCCGGCTTTCCATTAACCGCCGGACGGCGCGGCGCGTGCGCCGCTGATAGCGAGCAGGCCGCGCACAATCGGGCTTCGC
Organism: uncultured Mailhella sp.; assembly: GCF_947631555.1. Taxonomy (GTDB): domain Bacteria; phylum Desulfobacterota; class Desulfovibrionia; order Desulfovibrionales; family Desulfovibrionaceae; genus Mailhella. The sequence goes on from NZ_CANRLT010000076.1 coordinate 8,569, forward strand.
CCGTTGTGTTTCCTTGCGGCCGGCGAGCGGGTAAGGTCGCGGGGGCGTCGCTCCAAACGCGCTGCCGCGCGTGCCTCCGGCGGTCTAAGGAAGCGAAAGGCAAAAAACACACTTCCCTAGCTGCCGGACGGCGCGAACGTCAGGCTCTGCCTGCGAACATGGTCACGCCGCCGAAACGGGGCAGTCGGTTGCGGAGTCAGTCGGCGGACGGGGGTGACTGTGGATTGAAACATTTCACCGCGGCAGAAAAGACTTGTCTGTCCTGAGTTCTCCCTTTATACTTGGAACAAAACTAAAGGAGGTTCGTTCCCATGCGCCGGATTTTTGCAGCGTTTTTGTTCAGCCTGATTCTTTGCCTTCCCGCCGCGGCCGCGCCCCAGAACGGACAGGGCGGTTTCAACGGGCCGCCCTGGGTCAGGCGGATGTCACCACGGTGGCTCAAGCCCTGAAAGCCGGAGACGACACTCCCTGCATTCTGGAAGGCCGCGTTGTCGCCAGTCCGCCCAAGCACGAACATTTTCTGTTTGAAGATCCTACGGGGCAGATCGAGGTCAACATCGACGATGAGATCTTTGCCGGCCGTGTCCTTTCCCCGCGCGTGACCGTGCGGCTGTACGGCGAGGTAGAGAAGGATCTCTTTAAAAAGCCCGAAATCGACGTGGATCGCTTCGAGATCATCGGGAACTGACAGGCCTGAACGGGCAGCCACAGGCCGGGCGGAAAGGTTCGGTCTTTCCATGTGTGCACAGGATGCGCCTGGCAGATTTTTTCCGGCTTATTCAGCACGAGGTTTTTTTTGTGCGTTCACAAGCGCTTCCGGCAAGGAGTGTACGGGATGCACACGCGGCGGCTTTCCCGTAAGCTAAACTCGGCAGATAAAGAGGGCAGAACATGACCGGCAAGGTTGGCATCATCGGCGGCAGCGGTCTGGACGATCCGGCCATTTTTGAAGCTCCGCGGGACATCTCCCTGGACACCCCCTGGGGGCGGCCTTCGTCCACGCTCCGGGAGGGCGAGATCGGCGGCGTCCCGGTGGCACTGCTGGCCCGGCATGGCCGCGAACACACCATTCCCCCGTCGCAGGTGAACTACCGCGCCAACATCTGGGCGCTGAGGGAAGCGGGCTGTTCCTGTGTTCTTGCCAGCACCGCCGTGGGTTCCCTGCGCGAGGAGATAGGCCGCGGGGATCTGGTGCTTCCCGACCAGTTCATCGACTTCACCCGATCCCGTGCCCTGAGCTTTTTCGAGTCCTTCGAGCCGGGCAATCCCCGTCATACGGCCATGCCCGAACCCTTTGATGCCCGGCTCCGGCGCATCATGGCGGAGGAGCTTCAGGCGCTTGGCTGCCGCTTTCACGAGCGCGGCACCTTGGTCACCATCGAGGGGCCGCGTTTTTCCACGCGGGCGGAATCGCGCATGTTCCGGTCCTGGGGCGCGGACATCATCAACATGAGCGTGGCCACGGAAGCGATCATGGCCAACGAACTGGGCCTGCCCTACGCAGCTGTGGCCATGAGCACGGATTACGATTCCTGGAAGGAAGACGACGCTGTGACCTGGGAAGCCATACTTGCCGTGGCCCGCGCCAACGCCGAAAAGGTGCTTTCCCTGTTCCTTCGCGTCATACCCAGGCTGCGCGATTACCCCGCTCCGGCGGCGTAACCATGTTCGCAGGCAAAGTCCGATTGTGCACTGCCTTCACTATCTGCTCGCACCCGCTCGCGCCGTCCGGCAGCGAAGGATGTATGCTTTTGCCTTTTCCGATGCCTGAAAAAGGTTCAACCTCAAGGCCGAAGCCGTTTTTCCATTGACAAAAAAGTTCTTTTCGGCACATACTGCCCTTACCTACGTTTTTTGAGCATGAAAAGGCCTGCGGGCTGTCACTTCTACCTCGGAGGATGTTATGGATTACAGCAGAAGAGCCATGTTGGGCGCTATGGGCGGCCTGTTCGTCGGCGGATCTCTCGCCGCCATGTCCGGCAGCGTGATCGCCGCGCCTGCCGCTCCCGCCATGTCGGAAGGCAAAAACGGCCACTTCGCTCAGATGGGCGGGGAATTCGGTTGGACTCCGAAAAAGATTGACGACATTGCCACGGCTGCTTCCGTTGCCTATCAGGGGTACTGGTACAAGGGCTACGGCTGCGGTTACGGTGTGTTTTACAGCATCGTCGGCACGATGGCCGAAAAGTACGGCGCTCCGTACAACTGCTTCCCCTTCACCATGATGGAAGCCTTCAAGGGCGGCATGTCCGACTGGGGCACCATCTGCGGCGCACTTGCCGGTGCGGCCATGGCCTTCGCCGTGTTCTATCCCCGCAAGGAAGCCACGCCCATGGTCAACGAGCTGTTCCGCTGGTATGAACAGACGGCCTTCCCCATCTACCAACCCGGCGACGCCGCCCAGGGCTTCAAGGGTGATCTGCCGACCAGCGTGTCCCACTCCGTCCTGTGCCACGTTTCCGTGTCCCGCTGGTCGTTCACGACCAAGCTCGCGGCCAACAGTACGGAACGCAGCGAGCGCTGCGGCCGCATCACTGCCGACGTGAGCCGCAAGGCCATTGAGATCCTAAACGCCAAGATCGACGGTGGCAAGGACTGGAAGGGCGCCCTCGGCAAGCAGGAATCCGTGACCGGCTGCACCACCTGCCACGGCAAGGAAAAGATGTCCGATATCCAGAAGGGTAACATGGACTGCGCCCCCTGCCACGGCGGTTCCGACGCCATGAAGGACAAGTTCCACAACCATCCGTAAGCCGTCCGGTTCTGGCCTTGACCGGAGCCGGTCTGCAAGAATAACTCCAAAAGCATTCAGAAGAGGAGGGGGCTTTCCCCCTCCTTTTTCGTACCGAAATTTTGGCTCGCTCCCGAGTGCGATACTGCGCCACGTCTTTTGAAGGCGTTCCCAGAAAATTTTTTGAAAAGAAAAAAAGAAGAAATCTGCCGCGTTATCCCAAAAAAGCGGGAATTTTTTCCATGCGGAGAAAAAACTGATTGACAAGCCTGAGGTGAAAGTGCATATTCACAAAACGCGCTGAGTGCTGGGGCGGAAGCCGGAGGCACTGGGGGCGGGTCTGGAAGGGCTTTTTTGAAAAGTGAAAAAACTTTGCAGAAAGTTGTTGACAGGCGGAAGAGAAAGTTGCATAAAGCAACACCGCCGCTGGGAGCGGCACGGT
>NZ_CANRLT010000077.1 GCF_947631555.1 uncultured Mailhella sp.
GCGTTTGAACGCCTTTGGGCAAAGGGCATAGACGCCAACTTCGTCATAGTGGGGAGAAAAGGCTGGAAAATCGACAAGCTGGCCGAAAAAATCGACAAGCATCCTGAAAACGGCAAGCGGCTGTTCTGGCTCAAGGGAATCAGCGATGAATATCTGGACAAGGTGTACGCGGCCGCTTCCTGCGTACTTTTCCCTTCCGAGGCGGAAGGCTTCGGCCTGGCCGTTGTCGAGGGCGCACGGCATGGGAAACCGCTCATCCTGCGCGACCTGCCGGTATTTCGGGAAATTGCCGGAGAGCATGCCGCATATTTCAGCGGTCTTGACCCGCAGCCTTTGGCCGACTGCATCGAAACATGGCTGGAAGACCTGAAGAAAGGCCGCATGATCCCCTCGGCCGGTGTCAAGCTTCTTACCTGGGAAGAAAGTGCTGAAATGCTGCTGTCCCGTCTGCCCCTGGAAGCAATAATGTAGCAAAGCCCTTCAGGGCTTTGCGTCCTGCGCCTGGGGGGGGGCATCCCCTCCCAGGCTGCCGCCCCAAAGATACCCCGCCCTTCAGGGCGGGGTGGGACTCTATCGGCCTGAAGGCCGAGGGCTCAAACCATAAAGGAAATAAGATGACAGAGAAGGAATAGTTTCATGCCGGCGCTGCTTCCTTCTGGGGCTGTCCCAGCTAAGAAAAAAGAGCCAGGACAGTCCCAGAACTTAACGTTACAGGCAGGCTGCCCGCCGGTGCTATTTCAGATCGAAGACGCGGCGGATGGTGTCCACGGCCTGAAGCGTGTATTCCGGGTTTTCGGCCTCGTGGAAGCGTTCCTTCAGAAAGGCAATAGGCTCGTGGTTGAAGCGGCGCACCAGAGAATCGGCCATGATTTCCAGCGCCTTGCGCGTTTCTTCATCCACGGGGCCGGAAGACCCGAGGCGGCGCAGCGTCCGCGCCAGTTCTTCTTCCACGATGCGGCGTCCGCGCTCCCCAAGCGCCACAATCGTGGGCTGGAGCGTGAGCGACTGAAGCCAGTCGAGGAAGGCGGCGGTCTCCTCGTCCACGATGGCACGGGCCTTCACCGCTTCTTCCCGGCGTCCGGCAAGGTTTTCCTCAACGACTTCCTTGAGATCGTCGATGTCGTAAAGGTAGACGTTATCCAGCGTGTTCACCGCGGGGTCGATGTCACGGGGCATGGCGATGTCGATGAGGAACATGGGGCGGTGCTTGCGCTTCCTGAGGACGCCGCGCATGTCCTGTTCATGGATGATGGCTTCAGGCGCGCCGGTGGAGCTGATGAGGATATCCGTCTCCGCAAGCTGCGCAAAGAGCTGACCGAAGGGCACGGCCTCTCCGCCGAGGCGCTGGGCCAGTTCCTCGGCGCGGGCGTAGGTGCGGTTGACCACGCGGATACGGCGCACACCGGCCTGAACCAGGTGCATGGCGGCAAGTTCGGCCATTTCTCCCGCACCAAGAATGAGGGCGTCGTGCCGGCTCATGTCGTCGAAGATCTGCTTGGCCAGTTCCACGGCAGCGTAGCTGATGGACACGGCGCTGGAAGCCACGCCGGTTTCGGAGCGCACGCGCTTGGCCACGGAAAACGCCTTGTGCAGCAGCCGGTTCAGGATGGTTCCCGCGGCGCGGCAGGCGCTTGCCTTGCGGTAGGCTTCCTTGAGCTGTCCGAGGATTTGCGGTTCTCCGAGGACGAGGGAGTCAAGGCTTGAAGCCACGCTGAACAGATGCCGCACGGCTTCTTCTCCCTGATACTGATAGAGGTAGGGTTCAAGTTCTTCCGGCGTTCTGCCGCGGGCTTTGGCCCAGCATTCCAGCGCCCGGCGGCGCGCCCTGTCCCCGTCGCCCACCACGAGCACTTCCACGCGGTTGCAGGTGGAGAGGATGAGCGATTCGGAAATGCCTTCGCCGCGGGGAATGGCCCAGGTTTCCGGGGCGCAGAAATCCGTGAGGGCGAAGCGTTCCCGGATCTCCACCGCGGCCGTGCGGTGGTTGATGCCGATGAGTGAGATGCTGCTGTTCATAGTGGTGCGCTGCCTGGCGGCCCTGGAATCAGAAACCGTGCTGAGAGGAGAAGAAGGTGTTCACAACGAAGAGGGAGACGAGACAGGCCGCAAAAATGACGAGGGCGAGCACGGCGGGCTTGCGTCCCTGCCAGCCGAGGGCCTGCCTCTGGTGGAAGAGCAGGGCGTAGACGAGGAGTATGAGCAGGGAAAAGCCGCTCTTCACAAGGTCGCCGGGCATGAGGGACGGCCAGGCGATGCGCGACCAGAGAAAGCCGCAGAGCAGACCGAAGCTGTAGCAGGGAAAGCCGATACGCGTGGCCAGGGAGTTGATGGCGTCCAGGGAACCCAGGGCCGGCAGGTCGCGGCGGAACCCGGCGAGGCGGGCCTTATGCTTGATGGCCCGCTCCTGCCACAGGAACATGCCGCCCGCGCCTGCGGCCACGGCCATGACGCCGATGCCCACGGCCATGCCCGCAAGGTGCAGCCAGAGCAGGGGGCCGGTCACGGTGGCGGAGGCGGGGGCGCCGGAGAAGCCCAGAGCGCAGGCGCAGAGGAAGAAGGCCCAGGGAGAGACGAAGTGCAGGACGATCTCCTGACGCTGACGGCGGAAGATGAACAGTCCGGCGGCGGCCAGCACCCAGGCGAGGGGCAGCAGGTAGAAACCGCGGGACACGCCTTCAAAGGCGCCGGAGCACAGGCTGACGGCAAGCCACGCGCTGTGGGCGGCGAATCCGCCCGCGCAGAGCGCGCAGGCCAGAGCCTTGAGGCGCGGGGAACGGCCGAGCAGACCGCTGAAGGAGGCGACGACGGCGAGAGCGTACAGGGCGAGACAGAGGCAGGAGAAAAGGTCAGTCCAGTTCATGCAGAAATTCCTCGGCAGAAAAGGGCAGTGCGGCGGGAAGCAGGGGACGGAGAAGAGCGTCAAGCGCGGCGGCGTCGCGGCGTTCAAGGGCGGCCATGAGCTGGTCGCGCAGGGGACGCCTGCAGAGGGCGCGGAAGAGTACGGCGTCGGCATCGCTGCCAAGACCCAGCGCAAGAACGCGGGGGCGGAGCGCTTCCAGAAGCGCCAGCAGGGGGGCGTACCCCTTGCCGAGCCAGGCTTCCAGCTCCTCCCTGAGGGCACGGGCCAGAGCCGGACTCCTGCCGCCGGTGGACAGGGCCAGAACCAGAGGCCCGTCCTCCACATGGGCGGGCACGAGAACATTCCCCTCTCCGGCGTCCACAGGCCCGGCCACGTTGCAGAGAATCCCGGCCGCGTCCGCGAGGCGGGCGATGCGGCCGTTGACGGCGGCGCTGGGCGTGGCCGCGAAGACCAGTGTCCGTCCTTCCAGATCTTCAGGCTGAAAATCGCGGCGTTCCACGGTGAGAGGTCCGGCGTTCGGCGCAAACTCCGCTTTGAGGGCGGCCGCAGCCGCTTCGTCCAGACCGGGGTCGAGGACGAGGAGCGAGGCCGGAGCGCAGTCAAGGAGCGCGCCGATCTTTCGTCTGCCCACGCGTCCCGCGCCCACCACGAGACAGCGGGCCGCGTGCAGATCGAGAAAGAGAGGGTAATAGCGCATGGGAAAGCTATACCCCTTCCCGCGGCACACGTCCAGAGAGGAGCGGGATGAAGCCAAAAGGCCCGCCGCGAAAAGGCACGGAAAAATACTGGACGAGAGCCGCGAAAATCCGTATAGTCCTGCGGATTGATACTTCAACGCTGCGGTAAATCGGGCGACTAGGCGACTGTCCGCCTGCCAGGGCGGGTATGGGCGAACCCGTGGGTCCGCAAATCATCGAGGAGTCAGCATGAAAGAAGGCATCCATCCCAAAGTGTACAAGGCCAAGCTCGTCTGCGCCTGCGGCAACGTTGTGGAAGTCCTTTCCACCAAGGGCGAGACCGTCCATGTGGAAATCTGCTCCGCCTGCCATCCGTTCTTCACCGGCAAGCAGCGCTTCGTGGACACCGCCGGCCGTATCGACCGCTTCCGCAAGAAGTACGCCAAATTCGCCAAGTAGAGCCTTATCCGGCGCAGCCCTGCCGGAGACGAACGGAACCTCCCCAGGGTTTGCTCTGGGGAGGTTTTCGCGTATGCGCCTCTTCCCGTTTTCCTTCCGCAGCGGGGAGAAAGTTTCAGACATTTTTTGAGGTTTTTTGCATGAAGCCCTGTCTTCCCTCTCTTTCCGCCCGTACCGTCCGGCGCGCGCTCATGGTTCCCGCGGCGGCGCTGACAGAGGCCCCTTGTCAGCCTCTGGTGGGAGGGCAGGCCGTGATGGAAGGCGTGCTCATGCGCGCCGGCGCGTCCTGCGCCCTTGCCGTGCGCCGTCCCTCGGGAGAGATCGCCGTGGAAAGCCGCCCGTGGCGCAGCGTGGGGCCTTCCGGGGTGCGCGCCGTCCGCTTTCTGCGCGGCTTTCCCATTCTGGTGGAGACTCTGGCCAACGGTGTGCGCGCGCTGGAACGCTCCGCCGATCTTTCTTCCGGTGAGGATTCGCCGCCCATGAGCCGCGGAGAGGCTGCGCTGACCCTGCTCATGGCTCTGGGCATGGCCGTGGCGCTCTTTGTGGCGGCCCCGCACGTTCTGGCGCTTCTGATGAACCGTCTGGGAGCAGGCGGCGACATGCAGGGCTTTTCCTTCCATCTCTGGGACGGGCTTTTCAAACTGGCCCTGTTCCTCGGCTATATCGCGGTCATCCCGGTCATGCCGGAGATTCGCCGCGTCTTTCAGTACCACGGGGCGGAGCACAAGAGTGTCCACGCCTTCGAGAACGGCGGCATCGTGACGCTGGCGAGTGCCCGCGCGGGCAGCAGACTGCACCCCCGCTGCGGCACGACATTCCTGCTCTTTGTGGTGGCGGCGTCCATCCTGCTCCACGCGGCCGCCGTGCCTCTGCTGCTTCGGCTGTGGACGCCGGAATCCGCGCTGCTGCGGCACGCGGGCGTCATCCTTTTTAAAATCCTGCTCATCGTTCCGGTCAGCGCAGTAGCCTATGAAATCGTGCGAAGCGCGGCCCGCATGAAGGCGGGCTTCTGGCGTTTTCTGGTGAGCGGACCAGGACTCGCCCTTCAGCTTCTCACCACCCGAGAGCCGGACGACGCGCAGCTCGAAGTGGCGCTGGCGGCGCTCAAGGCGGCCCTTGGCCCCGCGTTTGCCGGGCGCTTTGCCCCCGACCCGAACCCCGTAACGGAGTAGCTATGTTTGCAAAACTGGAAAGTCTGGAACAACGATATACGGAACTGGAAGCGTCTCTGGCCAGGAGCGACGTACTCTCCGATCAGGAGCTGTACCGCAGGACGGCCAAGGCCCGCGCGGATATCGAGCCTGTGGTGCTGGCCTTCCGGGAATACCGCGAACTCCAGCGCCAGCTTGAGGATAACCGCGAACTTCTGAACGATGAGGATCATGAGATCCGCCTCATGGCTCAGGAGGAAGTCCACCGCCTGGAAAAGGAAATGCCGGAACGCGAACACGCCCTGCGCCTCATGCTCCTGCCGCCCGATCCGCTGGACGAGAAGAACACGGTGCTGGAAGTGCGCGCGGGAACCGGCGGCGACGAGGCCGCCCTGTTCGCCGCCGATCTCTTCCACATGTACTGCCGCTACGCCGAAATCAAGCGCTGGAAGGTGGAAATTCTTTCGGAAATGCCCACGGACGCGGGCGGATACAAGGAAGTCATCGCCCTGGTGTCAGGCCGGCGCGTGTACAGTCATCTGCGCTACGAATCCGGCACGCACCGCGTTCAGCGCGTGCCCGTGACCGAATCTCAGGGCCGCATCCATACGTCGGCGGCTACCGTGGCCGTCATGCCCGAAGCCGAGGAAGTGGACGTGAATCTGCGCCCGGAAGACCTGCGCATTGACGTGTACCGGGCGTCGGGCGCGGGAGGCCAGCATGTGAACAAGACGGAATCCGCCGTGCGCATCACGCACATCCCCACGGGCATCGTGGTCACATGTGAAGACGAGCGCTCCCAGCACAAGAACAAGGCGCGCGCACTCAAGGTGCTGGCCTCGCGCATTCTTCAGGCGGAACGCGAAAAGCAGCACTCCGCCGAGGCCGCCGAGCGCCGTTCCCAGGTGGGTTCCGGGGATCGTTCCGAGCGCATCCGCACCTACAATTTCCCGCAGGGGCGCGTCACGGATCACCGCATCAACCTCACCATGTATTCGCTGGATCGCTTCATGGAAGGGGAGATCGAGGAGATGGTGGAAGCTCTGGCCGCGGCTGCCCAGGCCGAGGCGCTGAAGGCCGAAGTGAATTGAGTCCCGTAAACGCCGTCCGCAGAGGGCGGCAGGCGGAGGTAACGTCATGAGCGAAGACATTCGGCCCGAAGACGGGACACGCATTGAGTCCGGCGCGGCGCTGGAAGAGGAACTGAAGGAGCCGGCCCTGTTCCGGGTCATCCTGCACAACGACGATTATACCACCATGGAGTTCGTGGTGCGGATCCTCCGGGAAGTTTTCCGCAAGACCGAGGCCGAAGCCGAAGCCATCATGCTTTCCGTGCATCAGAAGGGCACGGGGCTGTGCGGCGTCTACCCGCGGGAAATCGCCGAGTTCCGGGTGGGGCAGGTGACGAGCCGCGCCCGTTCCGCAGGCTTTCCTCTGCTTTGCACCATGGAAAAGGAATAGGGGCGTTCCCCGAAGCCGCCGCTTTTACCCTTAAGAGAGAGGTCGAACCGACATGATGGGACATTCGCTCATGCAGAGTCTGGCCATTGCCGTCATGGAAATGCGTTCCCGCCGCCATGAATGCCTGACCGTGGAACATCTCCTGCTGGCCATGACGCGGGAGCGGCTCGGGGTGATCATCCTCAAGGGCTGCGGCGTGGACATCCCCGAACTGCGGCGCCAGCTCGATGCCTTTCTTGCCCGCTATCTGCCCGAAGGCCCTGCGCCTGTGGAAGGCGTGGAAAACGAAGTGCTTCAGACCGGAGCCTTGGAGCGCGTGCTGGAGCGCGCCATCCTGCATGTGCAGTCCTCTGGACGGGAACAGGCCGATGTGGGCGATGTCCTCGCCGCCATGTTCGAGGAAGAGGACTGCTGGGCCGCCTATTTTCTGCGCAAACAGGGCGTGGACAGACTGCGACTTCTGGAATTTCTTTCCCATGTGCTTCCAGGACTGGACAAAGGGCGCACGGTGCGCCGTCCCGCCGGGGGCACGGAGCAGGGGGAGGACGAAGCGCCTTCCGCTCTGGAACGCTACACCGTGGATCTTCTGGAGAAGGCCCGCGAGGGGCGCATTGATCCTCTGGTGGGGCGCGCTTCCGAGGTGACGCGGGTGCTGGAAGTGCTCTCCCGCCGGAGGAAGAACAATCCTCTGCTGGTGGGCGATCCGGGCACGGGCAAGACGGCCATTGCCGAGGGCGTGGCCCTTAAAATCGCCGAGGGCGGCGTACCGAAGGCCTTTCGTTCCACAGGCGTGTACGCTCTGGACATGGGCGCACTCCTGGCCGGTTCGCGCTACCGCGGGGATTTCGAGGCGCGCATCAAGGCCGTGGTGGAGGAGCTGAAGGCGCATCCCGGCGCCATCCTGTTCATCGACGAGATACACACCATCGTGGGCGCGGGTTCCACAAGCGGCGGTTCCATGGACGCTTCCAACCTGCTCAAGCCCGTGCTGGCTGCCGGGGAACTGCGCTGCATTGGTTCCACCACCTACGAGGAATACCGCGGGCACTTCGAGAAGGACCGCGCCCTCAGCCGCCGCTTCCAGTGCATAGACGTGCGCGAACCCTCGCAGGAGGACTGCCTTGAGATCCTGAAGGGGCTTCAGTCCCGCTATGAAAACTTCCATCATATCCGCTACGCGCGGGGAGCCTTGCAGGCGGCTGTCGAGCTTTCCGCCAGGTACATTCAGGACAGAATGCTGCCGGACAAGGCCATCGACGTGATCGACGAGGCCGGGGCGCAGGCCGCACTGCGGCCCAGCTTCCGCAAAGGGTCCTCCGTGACCGTGCAGGACATCGAAAAAGTCGTGGCCCGCATGGCGAATATTCCCGCGCGCAGCGTGACCCACAGCGAACGTGACAGGCTCAGGACCCTGGCTGATGATCTGCGCGCCCGCGTTTTCGGGCAGGACGAGGCCGTGGACGTCATCGTCCGCGCCATACTGCGTTCCCGTGCGGGCCTGAGCCGGGACAGCCGCCCCGTGGCCTCCTTCCTGTTCCACGGGCCTACGGGCGTGGGCAAGACCGAGCTGGCCAGGGTGCTGGCTGAACTTCTGGATGTGGCGTTTGTGCGCTTCGACATGAGCGAATACATGGAAAAGCACGCCGTGGCACGGCTCATCGGCTCGCCGCCCGGCTACGTCGGCTTCGAGCAGGGCGGGCTGCTCACCGAGTCCATACGCAAGACGCCGCACGCCGTGCTGCTCCTTGACGAGGTGGAAAAGGCGCACCCGGACATCTACAACGTCCTGCTTCAGGTCATGGACTACGCCACACTCACCGACAATACAGGGCGCAGGGCGGATTTCCGCAATGTCATCGTCATCATGACCACCAACGCCGGGGCGCGGGAAATGGAGCAGTCTCCAGTGGGTTTCTGCTCCACGAGCGCCGCTTCCGACCGCAGCACCGGAGCCGTGGAGCAGACCTTCAGTCCCGAATTTCGCAACCGCCTCGACGCGCTGGTGCCCTTCCGCGCGCTGACAAGAGAACTCATGTCCCGCATCGTGGACAAGGCCGTAGACGCCCTGCGACCCGGGCTTGCCGCCCGCGGCGTTTCGCTGGAACTCACGGAGGAGGCGCGGGAGTGGCTGGCCAGACGCGGCTTTGATCCCCGCATGGGGGCGCGCCCGCTTCAGCGCGTCATACGCCGGGAACTGGAAGACCCGCTGGCTTCCATGCTGCTCTTCGGCGAACTTGCCAAAGGCGGCACGGTGCAGGCCGCGCCAGCCGCCGATGGCGGGCGCCTTGACTTCACGGTGAATCGGATCCGCGCATGAGCCGTCCCCTCTTCTGGATGCCGGAAGGCGGACCCTGCTGGTTTCCTCCCATGGAGAATGCGTCGGAGCAGGGGCTGCTCATGGCAGGGGGAGACCTTTCTCCCGAACGGCTGCTTTTCGCCTATTCCCACGGCATCTTCCCGTGGTACGGCGACGATTCGCCCATCCTGTGGTGGTCGCCGGATCCGCGCTGCGTGCTGCTGCCGGAAGAACTGCACGTTCCCGCACGGCTGGAGCGCGTCCTGCGCCGCGGCCGCTTTTCCTTCAGCGTGGACACGGCCTTTCGGGAAGTCATCCACGCCTGCGCCACCGTGCCGCGTCCGGGGGAGCCGGGAACATGGATTGTGCCCGGCATGGAAGAAGCCTATGTCCGGCTTCACGAACTGGGGCACGCCCATTCCATGGAAGTCCGGGAAGACGGCGTCCTCGCCGGCGGACTGTACGGTGTGCAGTGCGGCCGGGCCTTTTTCGGAGAATCCATGTTCCACTTCCGGCCGGACGCTTCCAAGGCCGCCGTGGTTTTTCTGGTGCGCTGGCTGCAGGATCGGGGCGTGAAGCTCATCGACTGCCAGCAGGCATCCTCCCACATGCTGCGTTTCGGCGCACGGGAAATCCCCCGCAGCGAGTTTCTGCGCCGCCTGAGCGTGCTGTGCGGGTGAAGGAACGCGGGGGAAAAAAGGAGAAACTCTTTTGAAAAAGGTTTTCTTCTGCCGCCGTACCCCTTCCGCCTTCTGAAATTTTCCTGGGAGAGAGAACGTCCAACCTTGCTGAAGTGTTTCAGGGGCAGAACAACCCGCGGAACGATGCAAAAGCGCGTTCTGCCCGAGGCGGGACGTGTTCCTGCTGAAGGTGGCGGAACGCCGTGTTTTTCCGCTGTGAGCCGTGTCCGCGCAGAGACAGGGCGTCCTTTTCCCCCGGAGAATGCCGCTTTTCCATTGACAGAACAGAATGCCTGCGGAAAGATAGGGAAAAGGCCCCTTCGGCAAAGGATGCCGGGCTTCGGGAAACGCCGTGCGTTTCCCCTGCCGTTTTTACCGGGTCCCGTCCGCACGGGGAGCGCCGGTGTCTGTTTGTGTCCTGTGTCAGGTCTTTGCATTCTCGTACAGGAAGACAGCCCGCACTTCTGTGGCTGCGGATCGGAATATGCCTCGGAACCGCGTTTTTCTCTTTCTCTGCCTGCTTTTCGTCCTGGTGCTGGGGAGCGCTTCTCCGGCTCTGGCCGGCTACCCTGCGTCCTACGAAAAGGCCAAGGCACAGTTTGAGCGGCTGGAAAAATCCGGGGGAAAAGCTCAGGAGTGGCAAAACTGCGCCGATGCCTTCCGCCGCAGTTATCAGAATAATCCGAACTGGCGGCTGCGGGCTGCGGCTCTGTACCGCTGCGGGCTGGCGCTGGAGGGCAAGGCCGGGGTAACAAAAAACGCGGCGGACGCCCGAAGCGCCGTGTCTGCCTATGAAGAGCTTGTGCGCAAACACCCGGAGCAGTCGCTGGCCGATGACGCGCTTTTCCGCGCGGCCGTTGTCTGCAACGAGAGGCTGGGCGAGGTGGACAAGGCAGCGGCCGCCCTCGACCGCATTGCCAGAGACTACCGCAGCTCGGATCACGCCAAAGCCGCTGCGGATTACAGAAAAAAGCTGAAGAAGGGAGGAAAGGCGCTCCCCGCCGCACCTGTCGCGGTCACGCCTCCGGCCAGGACGGGCATGACGCTGGCGGCGCAGCTCGGCCTTACCGTGCGCACGGTGGTCATCGATGCCGGACACGGCGGCAAGGATCCCGGCACCATGAACAACGGTGTGGTGGAACGGGACGTCACGCTGGACATTGCGCGCAGCCTGAAGGTCCTGCTGGAAAAGGACGGCTTCCGGGTGCGCCTCACGCGGGAAGGCAACCGCACGCTCACCCTTTCGGAACGCGTGGTGCTGGGGCGCAGGTACAAGGGAGACCTCTTCGTGTCCATCCATGTGAACGCCTGCGCCAATCCGGCCATCAGCGGCATGGAAACCTATATTCTGGACTTTGCCCGCACGTCCACCGTCAGCCGCCTGGCCCGGGTGGAAAACGCCGGAAGCGCGCGCCTGGGCGACATGGACAAAATTGTCAGAAGCATAGTCACCGGCGCACGGATCAACGAATCCCGCGAACTGGCCGAAGAGATACAGAAGCATTCCGTGCGCCACATGAAAAACAATGGCCGCCGGCTTCACAGCGGGGGCGTGAAGGGCGCGCCGTTCTTTGTTCTCGTGGGCGCGACCATGCCCAGCGTGCTTGTGGAAGTGGGCTACTGCACCAACAAGAAGGAAGCTGAAGACCTGAAAAGCGCCAAGTACCGCCAGCTTCTGGCCCAGGGCATACACAACGGCATCCTCGCCTACGCGCAGAGCCTGAAACCGTAAGAAGAGCAGCTACCAGCGGCGCACGCGCCGTGCCGTCCGGCAGCTAAGGAAGGCGTTTGCTTACTTGCCTTTCCCTACCTTAAACCGCCGGAGGCACGCGCGGTAGCGCGTTTGGAGCGACGCCCCCGCGACCTTCCCCGCTTCGGCGGCGTAACCATGTTCGCAGGCGGAGCCTGACAAACACGCCGCCTTCGCTATCTGCTCGCTGACGCTCGCGCCGTCCGACAGCTAAGGAAGGAGTTTGCTTACTTGCCTTTCCCTACCTTAAACCGCCGGAGGCACGCGCGGTAGCGCGTTTGGAGCGACGACCCCGCGCCGGCTGGAAAGCCGGCATGGAGGCGGGC
>NZ_CANRLT010000078.1 GCF_947631555.1 uncultured Mailhella sp.
AAAGGAGTTTTTATAACATACTTATAACTTTAAGTTTTTTTGAACCCCCAGCCTAGCTGGGGGTTTCGTTTAACCAACGAAGGGGAGTCTGCAGAACTCCCCTTTTTCATTCCGCCTGACACACCGGATGAGAATGGCCTCCCGCCCATGTTGTCCGTGTTTTGCCTGTACCGGCAGCCAGTACTTCAGACAGGGAGGCTTCATACTTTCACGTCTTGCACAAGAATATACAGGGAGCATCGAGCAGCATCGCAGCTTTTCCGTTGTGCAGTCGTATGCTGCAAGATACGCGCCGCCCACGGATTCAGAAGGTCCATCCAGGCAGCGCTCGCGGTGTGCGGCTTGCTTTCCACTGTGCATTTAGATTTACCATCGCATAACAATCCTGTTTCAATCCGCAGTCACTCTCGCTGGCGGCTGAATCCAGCGCCGGCAGACAGCGTGTGAATACCCGGCCCTCAACAAAGGAGTTACGGGAAAGGCGTTCATTGACCGTGCCGTTTTGTCCACCATTCTTTTTTCTATGATGGGTGACATGTCCATCAAAAAAACCTTTGATGAAGTTTTCAGATAACAGCTCTACTCAACTTCAGGACAAATTCCGCCTCTCCTGGCGTGCCAGAACTCTCATACGGTCGAGACAGACCTATCCTTTTTCTGAAAACACCAAGATTTAATAAACATATGCCTGCTGCTACAACCCCAGTTTCAAAACGTTTTCCTTTTTTGGCAATGGGCAAAATAGAAATACCATGCTTTTGTGATAAGAAAACTTCACCTGAAACAAAAAGCCCGACAGTCGATCCTTATCGATTGTCAGGCCTTTTGAATGTTTATAACTACAGTATTTAATTCACCTGCTTCGATCCACTCTATTCTTTCTTCTTTGCGAAAAGAACAGGTTCAGTTTCACACCTGAAATAAAAAACATAATCATCTCTAACAGACATAAGTAACTTTGGTATAGCTATGAAATCTTCAGGCTTATGATAAACCGTCAATCCGCATTTTGGAGCATCCCTGGCTATAGTTTTAAGCGCCCCCTTCACAAAATCTACATCTGCACCCTCTAAATCAGCCTTAAGAAAATCCACTTTCTGAATATTATTTTCCTGAACAAAACTATCAAGAGAAACAGCTTTGACTTCCATTAAATCAGATTTGTTTGTATAATTATCAAAATTAACACTACTACTATCAGAACCATTATCAATAAAGTAAAGTATTTTGTTTATATATGATAATGAATATGGAATTGCTTCAACAATAGAATCCATATTATTTTCTTTAATATTTTTATTCATAATTGAAATTATATTTTTTATTGGCTCAAATGCATAAACTTTTCCTGTCATGCCAACCTTTTGCGCAAAATACATTGCTGTATCTCCGACAAATGCTCCCGCATCTATAACAACATCTCCCCTTTCGGCTTCCACAACTCCAGATATAGCATATTGTTCTAATTTATACGTAGCATAATAAAACCATTGTTTAATTACTTCGCTTACACTGTTTATAATTGGCAAATTATATTGCATAGATAATCGTTCATCACGCCAATTTTGTGTTATTTTTGGAGGCTGTACGGGATAAACAATATCATAATTTCTATGTATTTTACCAATACATCTTTGATTCAAATATGTTTTTAATGATTCTCTTGAAACTTTATCTGGAAATTTTTCCATTAAATTTTTTATAAATATACCATTATCGACGAGAAAAAACTTTTCAACTTCTTCTAAACGATGCTTTATAGTATAATAAAAATCACCAATATCACAATGATACACTTTGAAATTGTTGTTAATGACAGGATAAAGAAGCTCATTAAATTTTAAAAAAAAAGATGGAATATCTTTATTATCAATAGAATTATATAAAATTATCTCTTTT
Organism: uncultured Mailhella sp.; assembly: GCF_947631555.1. Lineage (GTDB taxonomy): Bacteria > Desulfobacterota > Desulfovibrionia > Desulfovibrionales > Desulfovibrionaceae > Mailhella. Next base: position 1,900 of record NZ_CANRLT010000078.1, read on the forward strand.
TCTTCTGTAAAGAATAAAAGCGGAAAAGACATTGTTTTCTTAAGATACTCCAGACCTAAAAATTCATTTAATGATTTTAATATATTATACTCTTTATTATAGCCAATAATTATTTTCATTCTCCTTAAAAATTCAAAAAATGTATTAAATAATTCATTATGACTATCAAATTTATTTATAAATCCATCAATATTTAAAATTATTTTTTTTAATTTTTCTACATCAATTTCAAAATTAACTTTATAAATACACCCTTTTCCAGAATTTATACCATTTAAAAGTCCATCATAAAACGCCATAAGCCGATTTAAATTTCTCATTGCGCGCTCCACCAAAAGAATAAATTTTTTGCAAGCCCCATAAAAGGAACTTAAATCCGCTATCGGCAGATACGGATGTGCCGATAGGTCATGACCAGTCAGCTTTTTATCACATTGACAGATACACTGTTTGAGAATCGTTGAAACACAAGGGAAGACATATGCTGTGTGATATGCTGAATCTTGGAAGATGAATGCAGACAAAAAAATATATAACCAAATGAAATTATTTATTTTTTATATTTGCTAGGGGTCATTCGTATTTTTTCTTGCAGGCTCATTCACTATGGTTATTAAACGTTAGAATGCCTTATTCCTGAACAATTCATTGACAGTGTATCTGTCAACAAAAAGGTTAACCGTAGAAATCTCCCACTTGAGGTGCCCTCTCCCCCGTCCCCAGTTGACTTTTTCCTTCCTGGGAATCAAATATTTTCCCTTACCGCGGGCACAACAGCCTGGGCTTCAAAAACGTTTCTGCCCGCATTTCCGCATCTTCCGCACCACGGCAAAGGACGCGGGAACTGTACCGCCCCGTCTCTGCCGCACCGCCTCTTCACTTGCAGGAGTTCCCATGTCCGGCGTCTGTTCCGCACTCGTCATCCTCTTCGGCATCATGCTTCTGGGCTTTCTCGCCGAACGGAAACGCTTCTTCGCCTCCGATATGGCCCTCTGCCTGAATCAGTTCGTGTACTGGATCAGCCTGCCCGCTCTGCTGTTCTCCCAGATGTGTACCCTTTCCATCACCGGCGAGATCCGCGCCCTGCTCTGGGGGACGCTGGGATCCTCGTTTCTCTGCTACGCCCTGTTCTATACCCTGCTGTTCCGCGTCTTTCGCAACGATGCAGGAAAGTCCGCCCTCCGCACGCTGACCTGCGTCTTTCCCAACGCCGCCTTCATGGGGATTCCCTTTATCCTCACGATCTTCCCGGGGAACGACACGGCGCTGGCGGCGGCCATGCTGGGAGCCCTGCTGTACACCGGCGTTCTCGTGCTTACCGATGCGCTTCTGGATATGCGGCATTCCCCTCCGGGCCGGGGACTGATTCTCCGCCAGTTCCTCACCGTAGCACGCAACCCTGCGATCGGGGCAACGTTCCTCAGCATCGGACTCGCTGCCTTCAATCTGCCGGCACCGGAAACCCTGCTGACCATGACGCGAATGCTCGGCTCCACAGCAGCCCCCTGCGCTCTCTTCAGCATGGGCATGGTGCTGGCTGCGCAGATGTCCTCCCTGTCCGGCCTGCGCAATCTTCAGCTTCTGCCCCTCGTTGGCGTCTCGCTGTCCAAGCTCTTCCTTCACCCCCTCGTCACGTTTTGCGTCCTCTCGCTGGCAGGCTGTTCGGGCACCGTTCTCGCCGCGGGCACGCTCACCTCGGCCATGCCTGTCGGAACCATCTCCTATGTCATCAGTGAACGCCACGGCACTGACCAGGCTCAAACTTCCATGATTATCATTCTCTCCACGCTTCTTTCCCTGCTTTCCCTGCCCGCCGTCATGTTCCTGCTGGATGCGTGCCGGCTTCTTTCGGCCGGGGCATAAGCCGCACAAGTCCTGCCAAGACGCTGGACGCCCCCGCGTCTGCGGACTGCCTCCGGTCATCAGCGCGCATATCCTCAATAACCTGGGGCGTCCTTGCCTCTGACGGCCGGCTTCCTGAAAAGTCTTTATTTCCGCAGTGTTTCAGTATCAGTACAGCGCAAGCCACAAAAACAGCGCACAAAAATATGGCGTTTATGTTAAATGTACACAAAAGGCGCGAGACCCCATTGTCATTCACCAGCGTTTGGTTTACGGTATTCACAAAAGGGGAGCCTTCCATTTCGGAAATTCCCCGAATACCCCCAAGGAGGGTATATGAATAAACTCTTTGTTTCTGCTGCGGCTGCGTTCATGGTTCTCGGCATGGCCTATCAGGCCAACGCTCTGCCGGAACCGAACATGTCTCCCAAGTACACCTATGAACTGAAAGACGTGATGAAAGTCGACGGACGCCAGGGCGTCGCCTGTGACGGCAAGTATATCTACGTCAGCTGCAGCAAGGTTCTGTATAAGTACGATATGAGCGGCAAACTTGTCGCCAAGAACGACAAGCCCTTTGAAACCGGCTATACCAAGGCTGTGAACCACCTCGGCGACATCGACGTGTACAACGGCGAAATCTACTGCGGCGTGGAAAACTTCATGGACGGCGTGGGCAAGGATATCCAGGTCTCCGTGTATGACGCCAACACCCTGAAGTTCAAGCGCACCTTCCCCTTCAACGAGGAATCCGGCCAGCTTGAAACCTCCGGCATCACCGTTGATCCTGTGAAGGGTTCCGTGTGGATGTGCTCCTGGGTGGGCGAAGAATCCGGCCGCTATCTCTATGAATACGACCTCGACGGCAACTACCTGCGCAAGGTGCATCTGCAGCCCGTGCCGCAGTGGGTGCAGGGTATGTTCTATTATGACGGCGCCCTGTTCCTGACCGCCGACGACGGTACCGCCGACGACAACGAACCCGACCATCTGTACCGCGTGGACATCGCTTCCGGAAGCTGCGCCCCCGTCATTCTGGAAAAGACCTTCACCGAAACCATCAAGCAGGGTGAGATCGAAGGCCTCTGCGTCGATCCTTCCACCGGCGACCTCCTTGTGCACCAGAACCGCGGTGCCCGCATCGTTCTCGGCATGGGCAAGGGCATGTATCCCGGCTATAAGGAAGAAATCCACGAAATCTATCGCTTCAAGATGACCCCCACCAAGTAAAAACGCCGCAAGGCAGAACCGACCTCGCTGTTCCGGCAGCGGGGTCTTTTTTTTCGTTCCTCTGCCCCGCAAGAACCGGCTTTTCTCATCCACTCCCAATCTCAGCCACAGGTTACTTTTTAAGGAGCCGGATACGATGACGAAAAGGCTGCGGCTTCGTATGGGCGGCCACCGATTGACAATATGTGCCTGGTGAAAGGGAAGGAACGGCCTGAGCATGATTTCCACCGTGGCGCAAGTATTGAAAAAAAAAGAAGGCGGCGCTAATATGCCCCCTATCCCGTCAGGCTCTTTTCAACGCGAAACCTGACGGCGCAACGAGGAGCCTTGTCCATGCCGGATACCTACCTTCCCTCTATTCTCCCCTGCTCGTCCTGTCAGGGGCACGCTCAGAAGCTGGAATCCTGCCAGCCCGCTGGACGGTTGCATAAACTGTGGCGTGTGGTCTGCCCCTGCGGCTGTGCGCTCAACCAGTGGGCCGTATCAGAAGGTTCCGCCATCCGCCTGTGGAACCGCTTTCTCGGCGAAGAAGAAAAAAACTGAAGCGTTTTCCGGCCCTTCACTTTCCACAGCTCACCCCTTACCCGCAGGAACGGCGACATGGCTACCTCCCATCCCCGCCCGTGCATGGTTCTGGCCGATGCACAGGGACAGATCTACGATGACCCCGAACTGCTCATGCTCTGCCGCAAAGGGAACGAATGGACGCTTCCCCGCCCCGACGAAGTCATGCCTCTTCCCCCGGAAAGTGAACTCTTTCTCCTTCCCGGACGACATGCCGTGGGGCTGAACCCCGAAACCGGCGAAACCGTTGAAGTGGAAGAACTTGCCGTTGCCGCATTTATCGCGCCGGCTCACACCCTTACCGGGCATCCCGTCTATGTGACAGACGAAACTGCCCCCACACTGCCGCTGTTCGCCTACGCCGCCGTGGGCATGATCGGCGATCGCTTTTACGTCTGCGCCAAAAAGGTGGACGAAGATCCCCGGCAAATCTTTACCGGCATTCCGCAGAAAAAGATCAACCACGCGGCAAAAGCGCTCATGGCCAGATTCCCGAAGAACCGGCTCATCCAGCACCTCATGCAGAACTGTGTGCTGCGCTATGGCTGCCCGGCGGCAAAAAATCTTGCCCTCGGCCGCTATGAAGCGCCCATGCCCACGTCGCGGGTCTGCAACGCCCGCTGTGTGGGCTGCATTTCGCATAAAAACGAAGACTCCACCATCTGCGCCACGCCTCAGGACAGGCTGACCTTCACACCGACCTCCGACGAACTGGTGGAAATGATGCTCTACCACATGGGCAACGAACCGCACCCCATCTACTCGTTCGGGCAGGGCTGCGAAGGCGAACCTCTCACGGAAGCTCCCCTGCTCATCGAGACGGTGAGGAAATTCCGCGAACGCGGCGGAACAGGCACCATCAACCTCAATTCCAATGCCTCCATGCCCGATGCCGTGGCAGCACTCGCCGAGGCCGGACTCACCTCTCTGCGCGTAAGCATGAACAGCGCGCGGGACGAAGTCTACCTGCGCTATTACCGTCCGAAGGGCTTCTCCTTCACCGAGGTGCGGCGCTCCATCGCCGAGGCCCATGCCCGCGGCGTGTATGTGTCGCTCAATCTGCTGTATTTTCCGGGTATCACCGACTGTGAGGAGGAAATCGAAGCTCTGGTGGAACTCATCAATACCTGCGGTGTGCAGTTCATCCAGCTCCGCAACCTGAACATCGACCCGGAACTCTATCTGAAGCTCATGGAGGGCATCGACTTCGGGCCATCCGTGGGGCTTTCCAATTTCCGCAAGCGTCTCAAAAAATACTGCCCGGGCCTGCGCTTCGGCTACTTCAACCCCTTTGTCGATGAAGACAAGAAGGAAGAGACGAAGGACGAACTCGCTGAAACGCAACAGAAAACAGAAAAAGCGGAAGACTGAACTTCAAATGAGTTTTTCAAGAACAGCCTGTCCCTCTATATCTAGCCACTGTTTTCCTTTCTTAAAGTACTTCTTTTTTCTTAACAGAAAATAGATGCATTCTTCAAAAGAAGCAGTTTTTGTAAAAAATATTATAACCTTTTCAAAATTAAAAACAACTACGGAACTTTTTCAGTTTTTTTGGAAAAATGCCATTGTATCCACTTTTGTCTAAATGTTTTTATACTAACACTTAAACGCAGTTTCTCGACGAAAAGTCTAGTATTGTCTATATCGTTGCTCATGGAACTGTCCTGTTGGCCAAATGCTCTAACCTTAAAATTATATTAAAATTGGATTACCTTTTCATACAATTGTGGTATTGCCTTAGGTCTGATTCTGAACTTTGTTCCATGATTATGACCTGTACGAGCATCAAAATCGACAAGTATCTGTCCATCCTTTATCGCATTTATAAATTTTTCTAACGAGAATCCTGACAACATCATTATATCTAAATAGCGAAAATAAAGTTGGTTGTTTATAGTTTTCTCATCGGCAACGATATAAAAACAGTTTCTTAACTTTATTCCTGCTTTATGAAAAACATCATTAAAGCCCCAATAAGGAGTATAGGAAGCGTTCAACGTAATACCACCTCTACTAATAATAGAATTTTTCCATGCTGTTAAACTTTTATCAATATCATTAAAAGAAAAATTTACGACGACTCGTTTGTTTATATCGTCTATATCGACATAAAAACCTCTATTTGTCTTTTGACGATATACGAGGGGTTGACGAAAACTTCTTTCTGTTTCAGGATATTTATTTCCTGCTTGTTCATGTCGCCATCCATATATATTCAGAAGATACGGGACTATTTTTAATGCGCGTGGTGATGGCTCCATATGAAACAACGTGAGCAGAGCATCAGTATTCTTTCTCTGAGTCTTTAGTTCCCATTCTGCTGCATTCGGCAAAGGAAGATTATTTTCCTGTATGCCTAACAAATCTTCAAGCGTGTTTCCTAAAGCTCCGGCGTTTTTCTTATTTCTACTGCTTGGAATCCAACCACGGTTACGAATCGCTTTCAATTCATCAATAAGAGTTGATTTGGTGTATGTCTTAACTTTAAACATTCTGTCAGTCTCCTTTTTGCCAGTTTACAATATTCTTGTGAAATTTCTATTCCTATAAAATCTCTTTGAAGATTTCTTGCAGCTACAGCAGTTGTGCCACTTCCAATAAACGGATCAAGGACGATTTGTGCAGTAGTGCTCGATATGATGCGTTCAACCAGCGGTACAGGAAACGGAGCAGGATGCCCATTTTTTTGTTCCTGCATAAATTCCCATACATCACCATGTGCATTTGCATGCGGAGCAAGCTTAAATTTTGGTTTAGCTATCAAATAAATGACTTCATAAGTTGGCAAAAAATAGCCAGCATTGAAGTTAATACCGCCTTTCCGTCTCCAAATAATAATTTGTCTTACGGGGAAACCATCTATTATTTCTCGTCTATCTTGAATAAGACCATTTTGTACACGCCATTTATGATTATAAAATATAGCACCACTCTCTGGAATGAGGCGCATCATTTCTGAAAGACAATCTCTTTGCCACTTTATATATTTATCATATGGCATATTATCATCATAAGTAGCGTACCCATTGACAAGTGCGGCGTTTTGCCATTTTCCACCACGGCCGTCCTTCATTCCGTTACCAGTAGAATTCTTTAGGTTATAAGGAGGAGAAGTTACAATCAAATCAATGCTTTTATCGGGCAGTTTTTTCATCTCTGCTATGGCGTCGCCACAGATAATCTTATTCAAAACAAGTGTAAGCGATTGACACATAACTATTCCTTACAGGCAAAACAAAGAACACCTAAACTTCAGTCTACTCTATCACCGTTTCGTGTCAAACTTTTTTCACGGTAAACTAAATAATGGAACATAGATTTCAGAAAACGCCGCCCGCTCCCGTGTTCCTGCGGAAAGAGCGGCGTTTCAGGCTTCTTTTCAGGTGCGCGGCAGCCCCTGCCGGGCATCAACCACAGGGGCCGTCTTCTGATACAGGGAAGCCGCCGCCGAGCGGAGCATACCCACAGGCGTGAACGGCACAGAGATCCAGTCCACGCGCAGTCCCAGAAGTGCCCCCAGAGGAATAACAGAAGGGTGCAGGTTCGCGGAAAGCAGCAGACGGCGCACGCCTGCCCCCCATCCTAGTCCGATGCTTGGCCCTGCGCCAGGCCAGGTGCTTTCGCCCAGAAGCAGAGAAGAACGAACCGTTATGGCACATCCCTGAAAACGCCTGCGCACCAAGGTATAAAGTTCCCACGGAAGTACGCCTTCCTGCCGCCGCGGCAAGTTCGCTGGCCGGCCTGAAGCGTTTTCGGCGCCTGCGTCTTTCCCGCTTCCGCTTCGCTCTGACCGCCTCGCCATGCTTCCCCCGGACAGCGAACAGCGGTTCCAGTCCAGCAGAACAATGCCCCGGGAGGCCACGCGGCGGGCTTCGAGCAGGACGTCCTGGATAGTCTCCCCGGGACGGACAAAGCCCGGCTTCGCCCGATTTTCCGCCGGGCTGCAATGGATGAGCACGGCATAGTCAAATTCCCCGTCCTCAAAGGGAAGTCTGTCCACGGAACCAAGGCGGTACTCCACTCTAGGACCCGTCTGCGCGCGGGCCTGCTCAAGACATTCCCGCGAGGGATCGAGCGCTGTCACGTCAAAACCCGCATCCCAGAAAAATTCGGGAGAAAAGCCGGCGCTCAGGCCGATCTGGAGCAGGGCCGCACCGCGCCTGTGCCAGCCGGACATGAGCTGATGCAGAAGTTCCTGACGGGCTGCGGAAAGAAAGAGGCGGCGCTCTTCAGACATGGATGTTCTCCGGCTCCGGCGTCAGTCGCCTGTCTGTTCGCTATCTGCAATCCAGCGCCCAAGAGCATCGGCAATGCGCCGGGCCTGCTCATTGCTGGAAATGGTGAATTTTGACTGCTGGCGGTATTCTCCGCCTATTTTTTTATAACGGCGGATCGTGTAGCGGTCAGGCCCGTAGGTGTCGGTATCAGGCTGCCACTCCTGATAGCGGAACAGCACGGTAGCCCAGGCGCCTTTGGAGAGAACCTCCTTGTCCACCTCCTTGACCTTGAGTATGCCGTTCTCTTCGTAATCCACCGTCAGTTCATCAACACTGTTGTACATACGTTCATCCCCTGGCCTCTCCCGTTTCCGGAGGCCGCCGGCATTGAAAAAACGTTCTGAGCAGTCCGGCGCAGGCATCAGGCTCCACGCCTCCATAGCTCCAGGGCGGCTGGCCGGTCTGCGCGTAATCCAGCCCTTCCAGACAGGAACTGACCGCTCCGGCCCGGGCGTCGGACGCACCGTACACCACGCCGGAGACGCGGGCTTCCCGAATGGCTCCGGTACACATCAGGCAGGGTTCCAGCGTTACGACAAGGACACAGCCCTCCAGCCGGTGATTGCCCACACGGGCACAGGCGCGGCGCAGGGCCAGAATCTCGGCATGGGCCGTGGGGTCGTGCGTCGCTTCTGTCTCGTTATGCGCCAAGGCAAGTACGCTTCCTTCTCCATCGACCACCAGCGCTCCGACGGGAACTTCTCCGGCTTTCGCCCCCTGCCGGGCCATGCGCAAGGCCCGGCGCATGAGTCCCCGCCAGGTGCAGCCAGACGGCGGAGACGGTTCCGGGCCCCAGGCCGGCAATGCCCGCCAGCAGCCGGGGCAGGAAGCAACGTTGCGCACAGTTCTACACCACCACCCGGCTTCTGATCGTGGAGAGAACCTCTTCGGGAGAATCGCAGACGGTGCAGAGCTTCAGCTCCTCGTCCCTGATATAGCCATCCTTCACCATGCTCTCGTTCAGCCAGTTCAGGAATCCATCCCAGAAGCTGTGCTTGTAGAGTATGATGGGGAAGGGCTTGATGCGGCGGGTCTGCGCCAGAACGAAGGCTTCCGAAAGCTCGTCCACCGTGCCCATGCCGCCGGGCATAACCACATAGGCCACCGAATATTTCACGAACATCAGCTTACGGATGAAGAAATAGCGGTAATCGCTGCGCACGGTGAGGTAGCTGTTCGGCTCCTGTTCCATAGGCAGATGGATGTGCAGACCGACGGAAGGCACACCCGCCTTCTTTGCGCCCTTGTTGCCGGCTTCCATGAGCCCCGGCCCGCCGCCTGTAATGACGCCGAAACCGGCTTCACCAAGGAGGGTCGCCACCCGTTCCGTATCCTTGTAGATAGCGCTGTCGGGGGTGGCGCGTGCGGAACCGAAGATGGAAACGCAGGGAGGCAGATCGCTGAGGTCTTCAAAGCCGTCTGCGGTCTCGGCCATGATGCGGAACAAACGCCAGGATTCCTGCGCGGACAGAGAATCCAATACATACTGCTGATTCTTGCTCATCCTTAAAACCGACCTCCTTCTCAGATAGGGCTTTCAGTATAGACGCAGGGCCGCGGCTTCGCAAGTACCCGCTTTTTGAGAGAGTATCACCTTAATAATTGATAAAAGTTCTTCGAGCTTGCCGTTAACGCGAAATCGCTGAAACAACGCCAGAGA
>NZ_CANRLT010000079.1 GCF_947631555.1 uncultured Mailhella sp.
AATATATTCTTCATTGTTATATGAAAACACATCAAGTATATGAGAACGATACCAAGTATTTGCTGCAAAATCATGGAGTTCTGAAGGAAATATTAAAATTTTTGATAGAACATGATTGATATGGCCATTATCAACTTTTTTTTGTTTTTGAAGCTGAAACCATAATCTGTTTTTAAATGAATTATAAGAAATATTGTATAGACCATCGTCAACTTGTATATGTGGAATAGTTAAATATTCTGACACGTTACACATTGTCTTTTGACAATTTTGTGCACCAGATATATCTTTTGTATCAATATAAAATATATCAGAATGAGAGGAAACGCTTTTTGTCATAGAGGTAAACATGCATGTTGTATGAAATCTGATATTCATAAATTCTAATATTGAATTTTTAGTTACTGCCGGAATTCTATCTCCGTATATAGAAGCAGCAATATTAAAATTAATGCATGAAGTAAGTTGATCAATAGGATCGCGAATAAGCTGAATTATTTTTTGCTGATTATTGCCATAAGATAACGGTTTATAATCTAAAAGTACACGATCACAAGAAATTCCACGAATATATATAGTGGATTTTTGGACAGGATAATCAGGATTAACTATTTTTCCATCTTTGTAGAAAGGCATGAAAAAAGAAGAGGGGGCTCCGATTAAAGTTAAGTAATAGGTAAAAGAAAGTGTGCCAACGCCATGAGGGCATAAAAGAAAAAAACCTGGATCAGGAACGGTCGAAGTGTTTGTAAGTATCCATGGCCACAGATCAAGAGTTCTTTCCATAGTTATACCAGCCTTTCTTTTAATGTTATTAAAAGGGGAACTTCAGTTAGACGTTAGCCAATTAAAACATCGACAGATATACTGTTGATGAATTCGTTGAAATTTATAGCCGTTAGCGAGCGCTTTGGCAAGGCAGAAAATTTTACGTTGAAAGGGAGTGATCAAGTAACTATTTGAATTTTCGATTATTTTTAAAAAGATATTTCCCGCTGACATGTTCTTTTCAGGAACATTTTTCTGGATATTTTTAAAAAATGCCACATAACCCTGTAGAAATTCTGATTTTTTAGATGAACGGAAAAGGTGTGTTTTTCATTTTTCCAACAAAAATTCATTTTCCCTGCCAGTATCCAAAAGGGTTCATCAACAGTATATCTGACAACGAACTCTTGATTTTCTTCATAAACACTCTTTCCTTGCAGCAATATCTGGAAAACAAGCCCTTATCCTGGCCTACCATTTATTAGCGGACTGTCATTATTGTTTTTTTGACTGGCCCGATCATTGGACGTTTTGTTGGTTTCGTGACAGGAGGATATCAGTGCAGTGTTGATCTCACAGAAGAGCGTTGAGGAGGCAATGCGTGATCAGGCTGCACAGAAAATTTTCAGATAGGTTTTCCTGCCAAACGATACCCCGCGCTCTTTATTCTTCTTTTACTGACTAGTCCTGTCACAAGGCACTGTGTGTACGTTTCAAGCTATCATAATGGGAAACGGATGAACAGGTTTCTCCACATCTCTCCGCCCTTTTCTCCAGAACCAGAGATAGTCGCTGCCGTATCATAACACCGTGTCAAGGTGACGGAGTTTCGTAAGGGCAGTTTTGCCTGGGGAGGATTTTTGTCAGCACAGGAATCGCGCAGCGACTTGAGATATGGCAGTAAAAACACGGCCGGTTTTCCCGCGTATGGTGGGAAAGACGGCCGTGAGCTTCGGATACGAGGAATGGCGGCATGGGTGCCGTGCCGGGAAGGTGCGTCAGCGCTTCTTTTTCATTTTCTTGTCGTACAGGGAGCGCTTCAGGTAGCTGATGTGGTCGATGAACAGCTTGCCGTCCAGATGGTCGGTTTCGTGCTGCATACAGGCGCCGTAGTAGCCTTCGCCTTCGATGTGGACGGGCTTGCCGTCGAGGTCGAGGGCGTCCAGTGCCACGCGGCGGGGGCGCTTGACCTTGGCGCGCAGGTCGGGCACGGACAGGCAGCCTTCCAGTTCTTCGTGTCCCGCGGGGTCGAGTACGGTAATCACGGGGTTAATGAAGACCTTGAAGTCCTGCGGGTGGTCGGGGGCATCGTTTTCCTGAGAGACGTCGATGATGACAACACGCCTGTGGACGCCGATCTGCGGCGCGGCTATGCCCACTCCGCCCACGCTGGTGAGGGTGTCGAGCATATCCTGCGCCAGGGCGCGGATTTCATCGTCGACCTCAGCCACAGGTTCGCTGACCCTGGCGAGGCGGGGGTCGGGATACTGGAGGACGGGACGCAACATGGTCTACTCCGTTTTGCCCTGGGCCGCCTTTTCGCGCAGGCGGATGCCCAGTTCACGCAGCTGCTTGTTCTCCACCGGCGAGGGGGCATCGGTGAGCAGGCAGACGGCTTTCTGGTTCTTGGGGAAGGCGATGACATCGCGTATGGAGGAAGCGCCGGTGAGCAGCATGGCCACGCGGTCGAGTCCGAAGGCGATGCCGCCGTGGGGCGGGGTCCCGTAGTCCAGAGCCTGGATGAAGTAGCCGAAGCGGGCCTTGGCGGATTCGTCGCTGAAGCCCAGCCCTTCAAACATGCGGTACTGGTCAGCCGGGGTGTGGATACGGATGGAGCCGCCGCCGATTTCGTTGCCGTTCAGCACCATGTCGTAGGCGCGGGCCTTGGCGCGGGCGGGGTCAGTGAGCATGATGCCGTAGCTCTCGTCCTGAGCGGCGGTGAAGGGATGGTGGCAGGCCACCCAGCGCTGTTCCTCCTCGCTGTATTCGAACAGGGGGAAGTCCGTGACCCAGAGCAGGTTCCAGGCGTTCTCCGGGATGAGTCCGAGCTTGCTGCCGAGCTTCACGCGCAGGGAGCCGAGAGCGTTGTTGACGAGACCCGGTTCTCCGGCCTGGAAGAACACGATGTCGCCGACCTCAAGCCCGCAGGCTTCCTTGAGTCCGGCGCGTTCTTCTTCGGAAAGGAATTTGGCCACGGGGGACTGCCATTCGCTTTCGTGGATCTTGATCCAGGCCAGTCCCTGAGCGCCAAAGCCCTTGACGAAGTCGGTCAGCTCATCGATCTCCTTGCGGGTCATGGAAGCGCCGCCGGGCACGCGCAGGGCCTTGACCAGCCTGGCGCTGGCAAAGAGCTTGAACGCGGAGCCGCGCACCACATCGGTCACGTCCCGGAGCTTGAGGCCGAAGCGGGTGTCGGGCTTGTCGGAGCCGTAGTCGCGCATGGCTTCTTCGTAGGTCATGCGTTTCAGCGGCAGTTCGATGTCCACGCCGATGGACTCCTTGAACACACGGGCAATAAGCCCCTCGGCCATGCTCATGACCTGATCTTCGTCCACAAAGCTCATTTCGATGTCCACCTGAGTGAACTCCGGCTGGCGGTCGGCGCGCAGATCCTCATCGCGGAAGCAGCGGGCCACCTGATAATAGCGGTCGATGCCGCTCATCATGAGCATCTGCTTGAACTGCTGGGGCGACTGGGGCAGCGCGTAGAATTCGCCGGGGTTCAGGCGGCTGGGCACAAGGAAGTCTCGGGCGCCTTCGGGCGTGGACTTGGTGAGGTAGGGGGTTTCCACCTCCAGAAACTTGAGTTCGTTGAGATAGCTCCGGCAGGCCTGGACGATGGCGTGGCGGGTGCGCAGGTTGCGGGCCATGCCCGGACGCCGCAGATCGAGGTAGCGGTATTGCAGGCGCACGCCTTCGGCGCAGTCGGTGCGGTCTTCGATGGTGAAGGGCGGGGTCTTGGCCGTGTTGAGGAGCTTCCATTCCAGCACAACGACTTCGATTTCGCCGGTGTGCAGGTTGGGATTGGTCATGCCCTCGGGGCGGGGGCGTACACGGCCCTTGATGGCAATGACGTATTCGCTGCGCAGAATGTGGGCGTCCCTGTGGGCTTCGGGAGCGATTTCAGGGCTGAACACCACCTGCGTGAGGCCCTCGCGGTCACGGAGATCCACGAAGATCAGGCCGCCGTGGTCGCGGCGGTATTGCACCCAGCCCATCAGACAAACGTTTCTGCCGTCATCGGCAAGGGTCAGCTCACAGCAGTGATGGCTGCGCCGCCAGTCTCCCAGCGGCTTGACATAGCGGGCGTGTTCCTTCTGAACGTCGATGACGGTTTTGTCCGCTTCTTCAAACTGGCTCATGGTTTTCCTCTTTATTCTGCGGTCAGGCGGGCGGAGACTTCGGCGAGGGGAGCCTCCTCCTGTTCGCCCGATTCCATATGTTTGATGATGACCGTGCCCGCGGCGAGTTCGTTGGTTCCCATGATGAGGGCGCAGCGGGCGTTGGATTTTCCGGCCTGGCGCATGGTGGCCTTCATGCTGCGGCTTTCGTATCCCATGATGCCGGAAAAACCTTCGTGGCGCAGTTTTTGCGTCAGCCCGAAGGCGGCGTCGCGGCAGGAGGGATCGAGCACGGCCATGAAGAAGTCGGGTCGGCTTTCCGGCTGAGGCCGGCCTTCGAGCAGGAGAGCAAGCCGCTCCATGCCGCAGGCGAAGCCGATGCCCGGAACGGCTGGGCCGCCGAGCTGGGCCACAAGCCCGTCGTAGCGGCCGCCTCCCGCCACGGAACCTTGGGCGCCGATGTCGTTCGAGACCACTTCCCAGGTGGTGCGGGTGTAGTAGTCGAGTCCGCGCACCAGCCGGTGGTTGATCTCATAGGGGACGTGCTCCGCGTCGAGGTGACGCAGGACGGCGGCGAAGTGTTCCCGGCATTCCGGGCATTCGTTGTCCAGAAGCACCGGCGCACCGGCCGTGGCTTCCTTGCAGGCCGGGACCTTGCAGTCGAGCACACGCAGGGGATTGGTCTCCATGCGGCGCTTGCAGTCTTCGCAGAGCAGGGCGGGGTCGAGCCTGGCCAGCCAGTCGTGCAGGGTCTTCCGGTAGACGGGGCGGCACGAGGAGCAGCCCAGAGAATTGATCTGAAGCGTGAGATTGTGCAGGCCGAGACTGCCGAGAAAATCCATCATCATGCAGATGATCTCGGCGTCGGCTTCAGGCTCCTTTGGTCCCAGGCATTCGCAGTTGATCTGGTGGAACTGGCGCATACGGCCCTTCTGGGGGCGTTCGTGGCGGAACATGGGTCCGATGGTGAAGAACTTGCTTACGGATTCGCGGGCGTGGACGCCGCTTTCGATATAGGCCCGCATGACGCCGGCCGTGGCTTCCGGCCGCAGTGACATGGAACGGCCCTTGCTGTCGGGGATGCAGTACATTTCCTTCTGCACCACATCGGTCTCGGTGCCGATGCCGCGGCAGAAGAGGTCAGTGTATTCCATGAGCGGAGTGCGCAGTTCTCCGAAGCCGTAGCGGGGAAAAATCTCGCGCGCCCTGGCTTCCATCATCTGAAACACGCGGCTTTGAGCCGGGAAGAGGTCGGCGAAGCCCTTGATAGCCTGAATCTGTGCCATGATGCGACTCCAACAAAAAATATAGAACACAAAAAAATAGGGTGTTTTTTTTCTGATGTCAAAAGGATTTCACGGGCCGGGAGCGGAGCGGTGAGCCTACGGGCGGGCTTTGGGGAAACGCCGCCCCCTGCGTTGCATCGGGAAGAAAAACATGGCAAGAACAAAGAGAGACGTGCCGCCGTTTCGGGCGGCGTCCATACCCTGCGGCGGTCCTATGGAAGAACTCATTCTGCGTCAAATCGTCATTCTTTTCGTCCTGTCCATTCTGGTGGTGCTGGTCTGCCACCGCTTCCGCCTGCCTTCCATCGTCGGATTCCTGCTCACCGGTGTCCTCTGCGGCCCGTCCGCCCTGGGGCTTGTTCCCAACGAGGAAGTGGTGGACATCATGGCCGAAGCGGGCGTGGCCTTCCTCATGTTCTCCATCGGCATGGAGCTGTCCTCACGGGAACTTGTGCGCCTCAAGCGTCCCCTGCTGCTGGGAGGCTCGGCGCAGCTTCTCCTTACCGTCGGCATGGTCTTCCTGCTCTCTTTCTGGTGGAGCGGGGTCCGCCTCGCCATTGTCTACGGCTGCATGGTCACGCTTTCCTCAACGGCCATTGTGCTCAGTCTGCTTCAGCAGAAAGGGCAGACCGAATCCCCGCAGGGCCGCGTCTGTCTGGCGGTGCTCATCTTTCAGGATCTGGCCATCGTGCCCATGGTGCTTATGTTCCCGCTCCTCGGCGGCGACATGGCGCTGGACTATCAGTCCATGGCACTGGCCGTGGGCAAGGGGCTGCTGGTCATCGGAGCCATCCTCGCCTTCGGCAAGTTCGTGCTGCCCCGCGTCATGTTCAGCGTGGTCAGTGTGCGCAGCCGCGAACTCATGTATATGACGGTGCTGGGCCTGTGCCTGGCCGTGGCCCTGCTTACGTCGCAGGTGGGGCTTTCACTGGCGCTGGGAGCCTTCCTTGCCGGGCTCATGCTCGCGGAGTCGGAGTACAGCCTCAACACCCTTGAAAGCATCATGCCGTTCAAGGAAGTCTTTTCCAGCATTTTCTTCATCTCTGTGGGAATGCTCCTCGACGTGCGCTTTTTTGCGTCCCATATCTTTCTGGTGCTGCTCTGCGCGGCGGCCATCGTGCTTGTGAAGATCGCGGCGGTGCTTCCGGCCATCCGGCTTCTGCGCTACTCCATGCGCACGGCCCTGCTGACCGGCTTCAGCCTGGCGCAGGTGGGAGAATTTTCCTTTGTGCTGGCCCGTTCGGCTCTGGGCTTCGAACTCATCAGCAATGAGGCGTATCAGATCTTTCTGGCCGCCAGTATCCTGACGATGGTGCTCACGCCGTTTCTCCTCGATGCCGCGCCGCGGGTGGCCGGCTTTGTTCTCCGCAAGCCTTCCGGCAACACCGCGCTGGCCGCCATGGACGATGAGACCCCTGACGCCGCCGGATACGAGGAAAAGGGCATCGTCCGCGACGGGCGCCTTTTGAAGGATCACCTCATCATCATCGGCTTCGGCATCGGCGGCCAGCTTCTGGCGCGGGGCGCAAAGAAGAGCGGCATCCCCTACATTATTTCCGAGATGAATACCGACACGGTGGCGCGCTTCCGCGACACGGAACCCATACGCCACGGCGATGCCTCCTTCCCGCTGGTGCTGGAACATCTGGGAGTGCCCACGGCACGGACGCTGGCTATACTCATTTCCGACCCCGCGGGCGGCCGGGCCATCATTTCCAACGCCAGAGCCATGAATCCCGCCCTGCACATCGTGGTGCGCACGCGCTTCCTGAGCCGCATCAACTCCTATATCGAGCTGGGGGCCAACGAAGTCATTCCCGAAGAGTTTGAAACCTCTCTGGAAATCTTTGCCCGTGTTCTGAACCATTACCTTGTTCCGCGGCAGACCATCGACAGCTACATCGTGTCCATCCGCCGTGAGAACTACGGAATGCAGCGGCAGCTCGACATGGGCGGTGCCATCATGGAAAGCCTGCCCAATCTTCAGCTCTCGGCCTTTACCGTGGAGCCGGGCTGCGCTCTGGACGGCAGGACGCTGGGGGATGTGGGGCTGCGCCGCCGCTACGGCCTGACGGCAGCGGGAGTGAGGCGCGGCGAGAGCATCGACAACAGCCCCCGCGCGGATACCCGTCTTGAGGCCGGAGACGTGGTCTTTGTTCTGGCCACGGCGGAAGCGCTGGCCCAGGCTTCGGCGCTGTTCTGCGCACCCGCTCCGGCGGAGGACGCGGAAGCCGGAGTGCAGGCATGAGCGCAGGAGCGCTGGAGCGGCTGGACGAGAACGCCCGCCGGGAATACTGGGCGGCTCTCGCCCTGCGCTGTACCAGGGGCCTGGGCGCAAGCCTGGCCGCCCGTCTGCTGCGGCGCTTCGGTTCGGCCTACGATGCCGTATGCCGGAAGGAGCTTTGGTCTGAAGAAGGCGTTCCGGCTTCCGCCCTGGCGTTCTTCCAGAAGCAGGAATGGCGCGAGGCGGCCCGCCCGGAATGGGAAGCGGCGCACCGTTTGGACGCGCATGTCATTCTCTGGACGGATCCCCGTTACCCCGCGCTCCTGCGGGAAATTGCCGACGCACCCGTCCTGCTCTACGCCGCCGGGGACCTCTCCCTGCTCGCCGGACCGTGCGTTGCCGTGGTGGGTTCGCGGAATTGTTCCCGTGCGGCTCTGGACTTTGCCGGACGGGTGTCCGCGGAGCTGGCTTCGGCGGGTGTGACCGTCGTTTCCGGGCTGGCAATGGGCGTGGATACCGCGGCTCACCGCGAAGCTCTGGGCCGTACCGGTTCAACGGTGGCCGTGCTCGCCGGAGGCATCGATGTCCCGTATCCGGCCGCGAACATCGGCCTGTACCGGCGCATCCTTCAGGAAGGACTTGTACTGAGCGAATTTCCGCCGGGCACGAAGCCTCGGCGCTACTCGTTTCCGGTGCGCAACCGCGTCATGAGCGGACTGTCTCTGGCGGTGCTGGTGGCCGAAGCCACGGAAACGAACAGCGGCAGCCTGCTCACCGCGCACCTCGCCGCAGAACAGGGGCGGGAAGTCTGTGTGCCGTCTCCTGAGCTTTTTTCCGGGCGGTATCCCGAAGGCTCGAAAAGCCTGCTTCTGGAAGGCGCCAGCCCCGTCGCCGGAGCGGAAGACCTTATGGCCGGAATTCTGCCGCAGCTCAAGGCGGCGCTGAAGCAGCGCGAAAGCGGGAATGCGGAGAGGCGCATACAAACGGAACAAGCGCCGAAACCTGCCGTACTTTCCCGGACTGCGAAGCCCCGAACGGCAGCCGTCCGGCGCGGGGCCGCAAAACGCGCCAAGCCGCAGGAGCAGATTTCTTCCCCGGTAAAAGCGCCCTGTTCGCCGGACGAACAGACGCTTCTGGAGCTGCTCGCTTCCTCTGCGTCAGGCCCGGAAGATCTGCTGTGCGCCGCGCAGGAGCGCGACCCGTCCTGGACACCGGCGCGGGTGACGGCCGCGCTCATGATGCTTGAAGTGGCTCGCCGGATACGGCGCACTGCCGATTCCCGCTATGAGGTATGCCCGTGAACCGGCTTGACGAAATTTTGGCGCAGCTTCCCGAATGCGCGACCGTGTTCCTGGCCTGGATGGAGTTTCAGAAAGGGGCGTCGGATGCCACGGTGGAAGCCTATGCCACGGATATTCTGGAGTTTGAGAACTACCTGCTCCTTCAGGAGAAAAGCCTGGCCAGCCCCAGAAGCATCACCAGTCAGATTGTGCAGGGCTTTTCCGCCTACCTTTTCCGCGAGGGCATTTCCCGTTCTTCCATTTCGCGCAAGCTGTCGGCCCTGCGTTCCCTGTTCAGCTATCTCATGCGTACGCATAAGGTGGACAGCGATCCCTGCGCGGGAGTGCGCAACCCGCGCCAGGATCAGCGTCATCCGGCCATGCTCAATGTCGATCAGATGTTTGACCTGCTCTCGGATCAGCAGGCTCTGCCCGGCGAGGAGCCGTCCGCGCAGGAAGCGCAGGGTGCGGGGCTGCGCCCTCTGGAAGCAGGCGGGTCTGTGCCGGCTGAACAGGCCCTGCATTGCCGCGACATGGCGCTTCTGGAGCTTCTCTACGGATCGGGCCTGCGTATTTCCGAGGCGCTTGGGCTTGACGTGGGGGACATACGCCGGGGGGCTTCGCAGGTGCGCGTTCTGGGCAAGGGCAGCAAGGAGCGCGTGGTTCCCCTCAGCGATACCTGCATGACCGCTCTTGCCAGATGGCTGGCCGTACGGGTGTGCGTACCCCCGCAGCCCGGAGAGCAGGCATTGTTTCTGGGGCGGCGCGGCGGGCGGCTGGATCGCCGTCAGGCCGCGCGCATCCTGTCCGCGCAGGCCGAAATTGCGGGCATCCCGCAGCATGTCTCACCCCATGACCTGCGCCACTCCTTCGCTACGCATCTCCTTGAAGGCGGGGCGGATCTGCGCGCCGTGCAGGAATTGCTCGGCCACAGCCGTATCTCGACGACACAGCGCTATACGCACCTCGACCTCAACGCACTTACCCGCATCTACGACGCCGCACACCCTCTGGCACGGCAGGGAAAGGACAAGAGCAAGGATTGAAGGGGCAGCCGCTGCAGCCACTGCGATTTTTCCTTGCGTCTTCTCCTGTCTTTTCAGCGGCGCTTCACAGAAAAATCGGTAAGAAACCAGCGTAAGGCTCATCGCGCACAGCCTTTTGAACCGGCGGCAACGATTTTAATCATCGTCGCAGGCGCGCCTTCCTTATCTCACATGAAGAACGGGACGGCGTTTTTTCTCTTTAAAAATTCGGAAAATCTCTCCGCGCCGCATCTGGAAAAGCCCCGCACAAACTCCCTTTCGAAGGGGGGATTTGGCAGCGACAGTTCACACAAAAAAGAGTTTTTCACAATACATAAGTTCATTGACAGTTGTACTGTCAATGAACGATTGGCTATTCCTAACTTATAAAGGCTTTTTAGGCAAGAAGAATTTCAGGAAAAGTCAGCGCTGTTTTTCAGCGTAAAAAATATGTTATAAATTCAATGTGTTATATGGTTTTTAGTCACTCGTTCCGAGATAATTGACAGTACAACTGTCAATAGATTTTAGACTGCTCTCGATACTGAGAGGAACTATGGCACTCGCAAACAAAGGATGAAACATGATGTTATTTAATGTGATAAGTTATGGTATAGAAGCATGCCTTGCATTAACAATTGGTCTTTTTATACCTTTAAACATATATATTATAAATAATAGCGAAATAAATTTTTCCATAGCTTCAGCATTATTCTTGTTTATTCTTGTTTCTTTTGTCTGTTTTATAGTGTTATTTATAATTTCGTTTATACTCAATAAATTTTTTCCAAGAGCTGCAGCAATATTTAAGCTCTTGATTTTTGGTCTGATGCTTGGTTTTTTTATTCAGACATATTTCATTAATCCAGATTATGGTGTTTTGGATGGACGAAATATTAATTGGGATGATTATATTAACTATGGCATTATTAATACTATCATATGGATATGCTGTTTGCTTATTCCATTTATTTTGTCGTATTTCCTAAAACAAGAAAAGTTTATCTTGTTAAGGAATGCCGCTATTATTATTGCTTTTTGTCAATGTTTACAAGTCGCATATAATTATTATAATATTGATATTGACGAAAGGTCAGGTTATGCACTATCAGAAGACCCTCTTCTGGATGTATCTGAAAATAAAAATATCATAGTATTTATTCTTGATACGTTTCAAACTGACTATTTTTCAGATATTGTTAAAAAATATCCGAAAGTTGCTGCAGATTTTTGTGATTTTGTCTATTACCCTGATACCACAAGTATGTATCCATATACTCAGTATGCATTACCGCTTATTTTACTCGGCAAACCATATTATAACCAGATGCCATGGAAGGAATATATTTCTTCAAGCTGGAAAGACAACTCTTTTTATAATGTAGGCTCTGTTATAATTAGAGGTTGAAATATTAGGAAAGGCATAATCAGCGGGAAGAATTGACGGGTTGAAGGTTCGT
>NZ_CANRLT010000080.1 GCF_947631555.1 uncultured Mailhella sp.
ATCTCGGTACCCTCCGTTTTTTTTTGAAGGATAGCATAATCTCAAACATTTGTCATTATAAAAGTCAGTGTCTCTCCATCGTTCCGCACTTGACGGCAGGCGCGTACAATGCCAATGTTAACGAACGGTATATGCCCCGGCCTCATCTTTTTCATGCAGATACTTCCGGCAGAGTTCAGGGTTTCCGCATGGATGGCTGCCGCATGTCCCTAACGTATGCTTCCAGCATAACTGTCAGGAGAAGATCATCATGGAAAAGAAAAATCTCGACTGGGCCAATTTGAGCTTCGCCTACATGAAGACCGACAAACGCTTCGTGGCCAATTTCAAGGGCGGAGCCTGGGATGAAGGCGTTCTCACGGATGACGACCGAGTCATTATTACTGAATGCGCCGGGGTGCTCCAGTACAGCCAGTCCTGCTTCGAGGGGCTCAAAGCCTACACCACGGAAGACGGCCATATCGTCTGCTTCCGCCCCGACCTCAATGCCGAACGCATGGAACGTTCCTGCCTCCGCCTCGAAATGCCCGTCTTTCCCAAGGAACGCTTCATCGAAGCCGTCGTGCAGACTGTCTACGCCAACCGCGCCTGGGTTCCTCCCTACGGTTCCGGCGCGACCCTGTATATCCGCCCCTATATGTTCGCCAGTTCCGCCGTCATCGGCGTCAAACCCGCTGACGAATACCAGTTCCGCATTCTTGTCACGCCCGTTGGTCCCTACTTCAAGGGCGGCGTGAAGCCCATCACCATCCGCGTGAGCGACTTTGACCGCGCAGCCCCGCACGGCACCGGCAACATCAAGGCCGGACTCAACTACGCCATGAGCCTGCACCCCATCATGGATGCGCATCGTCAGGGCTACGCCGAAAACCTGTACCTTGACCCCGCCACCCGTACCAACGTGGAAGAAACGGGCGGAGCCAACTTCATCTTCATCACGAAGGACGGGAAGCTCGTCACTCCCAGGAGCGACAGCATTCTGCCCTCCATCACCCGCCGCTCGCTCATCCATGTAGCGCAGCACTACCTGAACATGACCGTGGAAGAGCGCGCCGTTCCCCTCACCGAAGTCGCCTCCTTCGCGGAAGTCGGCCTCTGCGGTACCGCGGCGGTCATCTCCCCCGTGGGCAAAATTGTGAACCACGGCGAGGAAATCTGCGTACCCTCCGGCATGGACGCCATGGGTCCGGTACTCACAAAGCTCTATGACACCCTGACCGGCATCCAGATGGGCCGTATCGAAGCCCCTGAAGGCTGGATCAAAAACATCGCCTAGGGCATAAGCTCAATTCAATTCTTCAGAAGCCAGAAACGCCGGAGGCTTACCCTTCGGCGTTTCCTTTTTCATTCGCAGCACGACACCCCCGTCAACCGGCCGCACCCAGGAAGGGAGCGTGATCATACAGGGTCTTCACATAGGGAAATTCGCGCGTCATGATCTCTATACGGAGCTTGAGAAGTTCGCTATAACTCTGGCGTTTAAGGATTTCGGCCACAGGAGCAGCAAGCAGCCGGCTCTGCTCATCAAGCCAGAGGGCTTTTTCCAGGAGGGCTTCCGATTTCTTTCCCGGATCCATGCGGTTCCAATCCTTCGCCGCCAGCAGGAGTGTCCGGCACATCACTCTGAGCGAGTACAGGTTGCCGTATACGTCGATATCCGTATCGTCCTTCAGAATGAAGAGTTTGGAGTGTTCCCAGTCCTGCCAGGTGTCCACAAACAGATCGATGGTCTCCTCAAGCTGCCGGGGAGAATCCATTTCCTTCATAATGTTCGTCACGCCGATGTCGATAGTCTCGCGGGCGTCTCTGGTGAAACGCTCGACAACGGGAAGCTGTTCTTCGGCACAGGCCATGCCTGAAACGAGGCATACCCACAGAAGTACGGCAAAAAAAGCGGAAACCTTCATAGCAGAACCCCAGCACACTGCGGCTGACCTTTGCCTCTATCCTGACACAAAAGGAGGTTCAGCACAAGAGCCACAGGAAAAGTCCGCACCGAAGCCTTGACAGCCGCTTTTCCGCCACCTTTAATGTTTCAGCACTTTTCTGAACCGCCTCCTACCTCTCGGATAGATCATGCTTCATCCAGTCTTCCTGCCTTTTGCCTCGGTCGCTCTCCTTGTCCTTTCCCTGACTGGCTGCTCTGCTCATTCAGAGCAAAAGCCAGAATCATCGCCCATGCCAACTGCCGTGGGCGAGACGCTCCCCGCTTGGCAAAAGACGTGGCGTCAGCTTGCTGAACGGCTCATGGCGGACGGGCTGGACGCAGGGAAGACCGCCGCTCTCTTCGCGGGACTGTCCAGCCCGCCATCAGCGGAGCCGATGGGCGTCAAGGTGCGCGAACTGTACACCGGCAAGTTTCTGTCCAAGGCTCATCCGACCAAAAAAGCTCAGCTTTTTCAGACAAAACTGGGCATTCCGGGGCCGTGGTTCAAAGGGGTGGTCACGCAGACCAACGCCAGGCTCTGCAAAAAATTTATCGCGGAACACGAACGTGCCTTCGCTCTCGCGGAGGCACACTGGGGCGTTCCGCCCGAAACAGGCGCGGCTCTTCTGTTTGTGGAAACCCGCCTTGGCGCCTATGTGGGGAAGCACAACGCCTTCTTCACACTCGCAAGCATGGCCGTCACGAAAGACCCCGCCGGGATACCCGAATATCTGGACGCGCTCCCCGGCTCTTCCGAACGCCTGCCCTGGATCAGGGAAAGGATGGAACAGAAGGCGGAATGGGCTTACACCGAACTCAAGGCTCTGCTGGCCTACTGCTATGAAAACGCTCTCGACCCTCTCACTCTGAAAGGCTCCGTCTACGGAGCTATCGGCCTGTGCCAGTTCATGCCCGGCAATATTTCCCGCTATGCCGTGGACGGCGACGGCGATGGGCATATTGACCTCTATCAGGCCCCGGACGCCATTGCCAGTCTAAGCTGCTATCTCCAGCGCCACGGCTGGAAGCCGGGCCTCAGCGTCAGCGCACAGCGCAAGGTGCTTCGCCGCTACAACGCCATGGACATCTATGCCCGCACGATTCTGGCACTTGCCAGAACCATAGAGCGTCTGCCGTAATCCCGCTTCCTCTGCGCCTGTGGACGTGGGGATAATACCCCAGAATCCGGGGCGCCTGGTCAGGCCTTTGCCACTTCGGAGAAGGGCTTGAGCGCCGTGGAGCCGGCCATAATCTTGCGGGCTTTTGCAAACAGGTGTTCCAAGGCCCTGTCAGCGATCATGCGTTCCTGCATGGCTGTAATCATGCCCGTTTCCCAGACGGTTTTGCGAATGTCCTCGTATTTCTGCCCCGTCCCCACGGTCATGGCGCGCACGGCGTCTTCCGCTTCCTTGCCGCTCACCTGTATGCCTTCCCGCTCGGCAAGAGCCAGAAGGAAAGTATAGCCCTTTGCCTTCTTGCGGGCAAAGGCCATGGATTCTCCCTGCATGTGCTCCAGCATTTCCCTGGCCGTCGCTTCATCCGCGTGCTGTTTGCGCAGGTAATGCTCGCACTCTTTCTGGTGCTCCCGATAAAAGCGTGAGACCAGCCCTTCGGGGAGCGGAAAATCGTGCTTCTCCAGCTCCGCTTCCATGAGCTGATGCTTGGCGTCCCGCTGGAGCTGGCGCATACGGGCGGAAAACGCCTGCTGCCACACCTCCTGCTTCAGGGCGTCAAATGAAGAAAAGCCCAGTTTTTTTGCCGTCTCATCAGTCAGAGGCGGCAGAATCTCCTGCTGTATCCGGTGCAGCGTCACTTCAAGCTGTACCTCGCGCCCGCGAACCGTGGGATCGGGATAATTGTCGGGGCAGATCATGACGCCATGCCCCGTTTCCCCAACGTGCAGGCCGCGGACAATGGGATCCATTTCCGGGACTTTCCCTCCGGGCGGAACCGGAAGCAGCTGAAGCCGGAAATCCTCGGACGTCATACCGGGCAGGCTCCTGCCGTCCACGGTCCCACGCACGTCCACCGTAAGCAAATCATGGTCCTGCGGGGTACGATCCGTCACTTCCACAAGCTCCGCGCAGCGCCGCAGCGCCTGATCCAGCATGAGGTTCAGGACCTCTTCCCCCGGCGAGGGATCGCCGACCGTCACGGAAAGCGTTTCCAGATCCGGCAGCTCGATTTCAGGCAGCGTGTCAAAGGACGTGCTGAAGGAAAAGGGCTGTCCGTCCACGGCAGGCGTACCCCGGTACTGTGAAGGCGTAAGCGGGCGCACACCCTCTTTTTTTAAGAGTTCCATGAGCCTGTCGTCGGCGAGAATCTCCGTGGCATCGGCGGCCACACGCGCAGAAAAGCGTCCCTTGATGACGCTCACGGGAATCTTGCCCACCCGAAAGCCGGGAAGGTGCATCCCTTTGGCAATGCGCCGGGCAGCCAGGTCAAAGGCTTCCTTCACTTCTCCCGCCGCATAGGACAGCGTCACGGACACGACGGTCGGCGACTTTTTTTCGATGCTGTATTCCATCCCAAACTCCCCCGGATTCCTTTGATGCCGTGCAGTGTTGCCCGCACAACTTAAAGTATCACTTTAATTCTTTCGTGGCTTTCATGAGCAGTTCACGGTGTCCGGTACTCCGCTCCGTGCGCCTGGCATAGACGGTGAGGCCATTCTGCCGGTAGAAATTCACGGCTCTGCGGTTCTCCGCATACACGGCCAGCGTCAGGGCCGGGTGCATACGTCTGGCAATGTGAAGAAGCCGGCTTCCCAGTCCCTTTCCCTGTGCGGCAGGAGCGACGAAAAGCGCCGCCAGAAAGTCCCCGGCAAAGGCGAAAAAGGCGTCAATTTCGCCTGAATCGTCGTCCACATGCACCACGATTTCATCGCTCAAAGGCAGATACAGGGTGCGCAGGTTCTCCTTTTCCGCCTCCCAGTGGGCGAGCGGAATGAAGTCATGCGACTGTACGGAGGCTTCAAACCACAGCCGGACCACCGCATCCATATCTTCCGCGTCCATATCTTCCGCACAAAAAGAACGTATCATGCTCAATGCTCCGCAGGCGATAGTGTAACAGAAGCGGACGAAAAGCAAGGCGGCCAGCCCTTTCCGGGATGAGATTCCGGCTTTGTCCACAGGCGCGGGCGCGCTTGCGGAGAAACGGCACCCTGTCGCTCTTCGGAGCGGACAGGATATAGGGCGCGGGCGCGCTTGCGGAGAAACGGCACTCGTGGCATGCTGGACAAAACTTTCCGCCTTTTCAAGGAGCCTTTCATGCGTATTTCCCTGATCCTTCTCTCCCTTGCTCTCGCTTTGTTGGCGGCTTCGGCGCAGGCCATGCCCCAGATGGGCGATAAAACGGCACAGGCTGCCACTCCCGAACAGCGTTTCACCGCCATGGACGCCGATGGCAACGGCAGCGTCACCTGGCAGGAGTTTTCCAAAGCCCGTCCCAATATCAACGAAAACGCCTTCCGGAGCATCGACACCGACCATGACGAAACGATCAGTCTTGACGAATGGAAGGCATTCTCCTCGCTTCACGGTGAACGCAGCGGCTCCATGCAGGCCCAAAACATGGAACGCATGATGAAGGCCATGCGGGAAGGCTCCATGAGCAGGGAAGGCGGAACGGCAGGGGACGGGGCTTCGCTGCCTCTGGTCACACCTCCCGCTCCGGCTGCCTCTCCTGAATCCGAAGCCCTGCCGCTCATCA
Organism: uncultured Mailhella sp.; assembly: GCF_947631555.1. Taxonomy (GTDB): domain Bacteria; phylum Desulfobacterota; class Desulfovibrionia; order Desulfovibrionales; family Desulfovibrionaceae; genus Mailhella. The sequence continues at coordinate 5,642 of NZ_CANRLT010000080.1, forward strand.
CGCCGCCCGCCGGGAAATAACCTGTTTCCATCCGCAGCCGGCAGGCAGACGTCGTGCGGATGGCCCTCGCGGGTGGCCCTCGTGAATTGTCTTCGCGGATGGTCTCTCTGACAGGTGCGTTACGGAAAAAATTGCATCGGCTCCGCCGTTTCTCCCCCTTTTTCCCTCAAGGAGAGCTTTCAAAAATCAAGGAAATGTTTAATGAAGGACGATACCATTCTCACTCATGCCGGGCGCGCGCCTCTGTCTGTGGGAAGTCCGGTCAATGTGCCCGTACACAGGGCTTCCACCATCCGTTCCCCCAGCCTCGAAGCCTACGAGGCCAACGAACGCGGCGATGCCATGTACACCAACGTGTGCTACGGGGCGCTGGGCACGGAAAACGCCTTCGCCCTGTGCGAGGCCGTCAACCAGCTGGAACAGGGCGCTGGTACGGTAACGGCCTCGTCCGGTCTGGCGGCGTGTACGCTGTCGCTTCTGGCCTTTGCCGGGGCGGGCGACCACGTCCTTATGCCCGATTCGGTCTACGGCCCGCAGCGCATGTTCTGTGAAACCGTCCTTCCCCGCTTCGGCGTTGAGACCAGCTTCTACGACCCGCTTGCCAGCGGTGCGGACCTCGAGACGCTCATCAGGGCGAACACCCGCGTGGTCTATACCGAAGCACCAGGCTCCCTCACCTTCGAGATGCAGGACATTCCGGCCATCGCTGAAGCGGCGCACCGCCATGCTGCCCTCGTCTTCATGGACAACACCTGGGCCGGGCCGCTCTGCTTCAAGCCGCTGAAGGTGGGTGTCGATCTCTGCATTGAAGCGGCCACAAAGTACATCGCCGGCCATTCCGACCTGGTTCTGGGGCTTATGACCGCAAGAACGCCTGAGCTGTACAGGCGCCTCAGGGCGTTCTGTGTGCAGATGGGAGAGATTGCCTCGCCTGACGACTGCTACATGGCCCTGCGCGGACTGCGCACCCTGCGTGTACGCATGGAAAGGCAGTTTGCCCACGCCCTGAAAATCGCCCGCTGGCTGAGCTGCCGGCCGGAAGTGCGGCAGGTACTCTACCCGCCTCTGGAAGGTGCTCCCGGGCACGACCTGTGGGCGCGGGATTTTCAGGGAGGCGGCTCCCTGTTTTCCATCGTCCTTCCGAAAATGGAAAAAAAGGCCGTTGCCGCCATGCTGAACGGCTACCAGCTCTTTGACATCGGCGCAAGCTGGGGCGGCTATGAAAGCCTTGTGGAACTCTGCCATCCGGTGCGCACAAAGGCAGGACGCCGGGAACCGGTCTGGACGGAAGACAACTGTACCCTTGTCCGCTACGCCATCGGCCTTGAGGATCCAGACGACCTCATCGCCGACCTTGCGGCAGGCTTTGAGCGGCTCAGGGCAGCGCTCTGAACACCGGCGTAAACCGCCCGCCGCAGGAAAGTTCACGCGAACACTCCCTCCTTCCATTGACAAAAGCGGTTGGCGTTCCTATGTTTACTCAAAACTTTCAGGGAGAGCCTCTATGATCCATCTTTCCGATTCTGCCCGGCAGGAACTCGAAGCGTTTTTCGCTGACAAGCCCAAGTCCGGCATCCGCGTCTATCTGGCCCCCGGCGGCTGAAGCGGCCCGCGTCTCGCACTGGCTCTGGATGAGCCTACGGAAAACGACAAGGCCTTCGATGTCAACGGATTCACCTTCTGTATCGAAAATTCGCTCCTGGAGCGCGTCGGCGAAGTAAAGATCGACGTCAGCTACATGGGCTTCACTGTAGACTCCGCAATTCCTCTCGGCGGCAGCGGCTGCGGCTCCTGCGGCAGTTCCTGCGGGGGTCACTGATCTCTCTGGCAGCAGGACGGCTCCACCGTCCTGCCCGTTCTCCTGATGAACCGAGCTTTTGGAGAGCGGCTGCTCCCCTCAACCTCGACCAAGGAGAACTTCCATGTTCACACTTACGGAAAACGCGCGTCAGGAACTTGACGCCTTCTTTGCCGACAAGGAAAAATCGTCCATCCGCCTCTATCTGGCTCCCGGCGGATGCAGCGGCCCGCGCCTCAGCCTCGCTCTCGATGACGTTCGCGAAGACGATGTGACCCAGGAAGACGCGGGATACACCTTCTGTATCGACAAGGAACTCTGGGACACCATCGAAGGTGCGACAATCGACGTCTCCCCTCTGGGCTTCCTGGTGACGCCTGAAAAGCCTCTGCCCAGCTTCGGCGGCTGCGGCTGCACGAGCTGCGGCAGCGGCTCCTGCGGCGGCTGCCACTAAAACGGCGCTTCTTTGTGCTTTCAGGTCGCGGTCTCCGAAGAGTTCCGCGGCCTTTTTCTCCCCCCACCTCGCATCTCCAGGTCTCCGTGCCATGATACCCTTCTGGAAGCTCACTCCCGGCGGCAACCCCACCATTCTTTTACGCAGTGAGGACGTGCCTCCGCAGCACCGCGCTGCGGCAGCCCGGGCCGTCATGTCTCCACTGCATATCGGGGCGGAACAGGCGGGCTACATACGGCTGTCTGGCTCGCCGCGTCTGGACATGATGGGGGGAGAATTCTGCCTCAACGCCACGCGGGCCTTTGCGCTTCTCCTTGCCCGTGCCGGTCTGCTCCGGCAGGAAAACGGGGCGCTTGCCGGAGAGGTGGAAGTCTCCGGCGTTTCGGATACCGTGGCAGTGCGCGTGCTTGAAGCGGACAAGTCCGCCCCTGGAGGTTCCCTGCCTTTTGCCGAAGCCTGCCTGCGCTTCAGGCAGCTCCCCGTGCCGGAACCCTGCGGGGATCTGTTCCTCGTCCGTGTCCCGGGCATCGCGCACATTATCCAGGCGGGAGCCTTCCCACGGGATGAGATGCTGGCGGCACTCTGCGCCAAACAGCGCGCACAGTGCGGCGTGGCGCAGGAAGAAGCCGCAGGCCATATCTGGCTCGGCAGCGCCCGGGAGACAGCCGGAGAGCGCGCCTTCTCCATCACACCCGTGGTCTGGGTCCGGAACACGGACACGTTATGCCGGGAAACGGCCTGCGGTTCAGGCACGCTGGCTGCGGCGCTCTTCGAACACGCCCGCAGCGGCGCCACGCGTTTTTCCATCGTTCAGCCCAGCGGCTGCGCCCTTTCCGTCCGCATGGAACGCCGCGGCACAGCCTGGGAAGTCTGGGCGGGCGGTCCCGTTCGCCTGACCGCCTGCGGAGAAACCGACCTTTCGGGTATTCTCTGAACTCCTTCCCTCTTGCCAAGCGCGGATTCAGATGGAATACTTGCTTCCCGGCCACGTTCCAGCAAAGGATACCCGTCCATGAACTGCCCCAATTGTCACGCCAGCATTCCAGACGGCAGCACGGCCTGCCCGCAGTGCGGACAGACCATCATCCATCCCCGCGAAGTCATCGATGCTGAGCTTGTGGACTCGCCCCGGCAAGAACAATCCCGCCAGGGAGAACGCCAGACCTTTTACCGGCGCATGGTGTTTACCAGCACGGACAACAACCCGCTCCTGCCTTCCTGCCAGCTGAGCTTCGTGACCCTGGCGCTGGCTTTCGCCATAGCCTGTCAGGCCGACCACGCCCTGGCGGCCTTTATCGTTTTTCTGGTCTTTGCCGGTATCGCTCGTGTTCTGACCTTTCTCATCAACATACAGGCGATCATGATGGGGCGGCCGCTGAATCCCCTGCTCCTCCAAATTTTCTCCTGGTTCTGCTGCTGGAGCCTGGTCTCCTGGATGTTCTCCTGAGAGCCGCTCCGCAAGGCCTTCACGCGCTATGCCCATCGCCCATCCATCCCTCGCCGAATACCTCTTTCTCGACCTTGACGGGACGCTCACGGATTCTTCGGAAGACATTACCCGCGGGGTCATGTATACTCTGAAACGCTTCGGTATCCGCGAAAATGATGCCTCAAAGCTCCTCTGCTTCATCGGGCCGCCGCTCTATCGCTCCTTCATGGATCACTATGGCTTCAGCAAGGAAAAAGCCTATGAGGCGGTAGCCGTGTTTCAGGAATACTACGCGGACAAGGGAGCTTTTGAAAACCGCCCCTATCCGGGCATTCCCGAACTTCTGCACACATGGAACAGACAGGGCCGCAAGCTGGTTCTCGTCACCTCCAAGCCGGAAATCCACGCCCGGCGCATCCTCGAACACTTCGGTATGGCGCTCGACTTTCTGCTCATCGCCGGAAGCGACCTGGACGAAACCCGCGTTGAAAAAGACATGATACTCGGCCATGCCCTGAGCTGCCTTGAGCCTTCCGCTTCCCGGAACGCCGTCATGATCGGCGACAGGAAATTCGATGTCCTGGGCGCGGCGAGGCATGGCATCCCCACCTTGGGAGTACTCTACGGCTTTGGCACGCGGGAGGAACTGGAGGCATCCGGAGCCGCCTGGATCGTCAACGACGCTGCGGAACTGGCCGCCATCATGGAGCCTGGCACCTCTCCGCTTCTGCCTGCATGAGCTTCTGGTTTTGACACCATCACCCGCCCCAGAATGGTGGAGAGTATCAACCAATTCTTTGGCGTACCGTTTCCGCTTCACCTGTGCAGGCCCTGCCTGAAGCACCTCTGCAACGAGCCGCCTGCCCCGCCCGCGTGTTTCCCTTCCTTCAAAAATATCCAGCGCAAAAATATTAGCCAGAAAATATCTGATACAAAATGGTCTCCTGCCATGTGCCGGCGCAGGCGTCTGCACGCTCCGCTTCAGCTTGGCCCTTTAAAAAGTTTTCCCCTCCGAGGCAGGTGATTTTTCCCCTGTGAGAACACGGCAGCTCCGCCTCCTGCCGCAGTCTGATTTTCTGCCTGTCATTCATCTTACTTCCTTTATGGTTTGAGACCTCGGCCTTTAGGCCGATAGAGCCTCACCCCGCCCTGAAGGGCGGGGTATCTTTGGGGCGGTAGCTTGGGAGGGGATGCAAACCCCTCCCAAGCGCAGGACGCAAAGCCCTGAAGGGCTTTGCTACATTATTGCTCCTGAGTGCTGGCGTTCGGCTGCTTTTTAAAGCCTGAACGCTCTGCCCGCACACGCCACACAGACAAAAAATGGCCGGGCAGTTCGGACTTGCGTGCGAAGCCGGACGAAAAAACCTGACGACGGCGAAAGGAAAATATTTTTTTGATGAGGGGGGAGAGATTGGGCAGGCGGCAGTTCGCACAAAAAAACGATGTTCTCGCGCAAGGATTCATTGACAGTTATAATGTCAATGAGTTGTTGGCTATTCCTAAGCTAAAAGGTCTTTTTTGGCAAGAGGTACTCAGAAAAAAGTCAGCGCTATTTTCGGCATAAAAAATATATTATAAATTCAACGTATTATCTCTATTTTTGACGCTCATTCCGCGCTCATTGACATTATAACTGTCAATGAATTGTTGGCATTCTCCAGGCGGGATGGGCTTATGGCACACAAAACACGCGGCGTTCTTGCCGCTGAATCGAACATTACACGGAGTGAGGCTCCGCTGTTCTGCGACTTTGTCGAGGCGCGCTATCTGCCGTTCGTCCGGCAGAACAAGCGGAGCTGGAAGGTGGATCAGGGCAACCTGGAACGGCATGTACTGCCGTATCTTGGCTCGTACCGGCTGCCCGAGATCACCGCAGACACGCTTCTGGCATGGATCAACGCTCTTGAACAGAGCGGGCTTTCGTACAGCACCTGTTTCCGTCAGTTCTGGCTGGCCAAGTATGTGCTGAACTGCGCCGT
>NZ_CANRLT010000081.1 GCF_947631555.1 uncultured Mailhella sp.
TTCTTCCAACATGGCGGCCATCTCCTGCAAATCTTGAAATTCGGGAATTTTTCCCGTTACTCCTGCGCGTTTCAGGATAATCCGTTCCAGCCAAACCGTAAACGCCCGGCGCAAATCCAAGTACTTCGGACCCTGAAGATACTGTGCCAGCTCTTTCAGGACATCGCGGACCTGCTCCAGATCCTGTGCCCGCTCCAGTCTCACAAGCATCGATGCCGGCCCGCTGCCCGACTCAAGCGTATCCTCGGACACACTGCTTGCATCCAGCAAGAAATGCCGGTGTCTGGGGCAGTAGGCTTTCAGGCCTTCCGGCATGAGGGCGAAGAGTTCTTCCACATCCTGTGGAGCCTTCCACGGACGGCTCCCATTATAAATAACAATGGGAAACACCGGAGGCAAGCCTTCACCTTCCTTGATTCTGCCCGTCTTGACCAGGTCAAGCAGGAGCAGCGAAGTGTAGGAAAGCATCCGCAGGGACATCCAGTGATCGGGCGTACTCTGGAATTCCAGGAGCAACACCACATAGCACCATGTACCGTTCTTCCAGCCGACACGCCAGACGATGTCGTCATGACGTTCCCGAAGGTCGTCCGTCACATAGCTTCCGGCACAGCGCTCCAGCGTCGAAAAGTCCAGATCGGCGACAAAATCCGCCGAAACGAACTCCCGAAGCAGGGATTCCACCATCGCGGGATTGCTGAAAAACTGTTTATAGGCCGGGTCGTGCGGCAGTCGTTCGTGTTCCATTGGGCTATCTTAGCGAAGGAACAAGTGCAGCGCAAGAGGTATCTAGTGCGCATAACTTGTTAATCTGACAGTGCGGTAATATCCCTCTTGGATAAAAAAAACACATTCCAGAGATTCATCTTTGCAAGGATTTTTGAAGAATATGACGCCTCCCGGAATCAAGCTCCGGGAGGCGTCCCTTACTCTACCCGTCCATCCGGTCAAGAATTTCTTCTATGGTTGCTACGATGAGACGCGCTACATCAAGCCAAAACATGCTTTACCTCCTGTGTTCAAGCAGCGTTTGCTGAAGCAGCCGAAACATGGCCGGAGCCAGTTCGTCACTAGTCAGAATGTTTTCAGAGAGTGCCACCAGGTTGCCGATTAAAGGGGCATTAATGCCGATTGCCATCACCTCCATGCCCATCTTTTGAGCTGTTGTTATGGTCTCGCTGGCCGTATCGAAATGATCCGGTTCGCCGTCCGTTATTATCAAGATGATTTTTCGGCTGTTCCTCAATACCGCAAGCTGCCTGATGACCCACCACAGAGCCTCGGTCAAAGGCGTACCTCCATGAGCTTGCAAGCCGAATCTGTTCACCAGCCGTTCACCGTGCCGCAGGAGCGGACAAACGGAGACCTCCAGATTTCTGCCGTAGTTTGCAGGAAACGCTGTGACGCCGGTCGAGATGCCGGGGATTGCGGTAAGGGCCCGCGCCACGGTGTAACAGGCGGCAGAAGCTAGTTCGATGCGCTCTACCATCGAGCCGGAAATATCCAGCAGGATATGGACAGCGGTGTTCAGTCCAGCGCATTCTTCTGTCTTCAGAAAGACCCGCGGGTCTTCAATGGACAGTCGGTACAGCCTGTGCCCGTACAGTTTTCCATGCCGAGACGGACAGGAACGACGCATGACCTGAGCTTGCAGAAGTCCCTGAAGCCTTGTCTGCAAGGCTCTGGACTGAGCCTGCACTTCCTGAATCCGTGCTGCGGGAAGCTCAGAGGTGTTGAGCGCTCCTTCCACAGCCATCTTCATCCCTTCCTGTGCCTGGCATTGCTTATCGAGCAGCTCTGCCGCCTGTATGCCTATCAGGTTGGGCAGGTCGTCTTCCGTTGCCTGTAAGAGGTCGCCCAGGCTTGACAGTTTTCCTTCTTCGCTTTGTTCTGATTGAGCGTCGGATGTTTCTTCGGCCGTGCTTCTGGAATTTCCCGAGGGGGATACTCCTGAATCCGTTTCCTTCTTCTGCTCCTTTTGTGCCTCCGTTGTGATGTGCCGAAGAATCTTCCTGGCAAAATCCAGCGCATCCTGACTTGACCGACAGGCTGCGGGAATATCCCTCAGAACCGTATCAAGCCTTGAACGCAGGCCGGGCCAGTGGCGTTCCATGCGCTCCGCTTCCTGCCCGCACGACTGGGAGAGTTCAGGTACGTCCCAGGAACGCAGCGTCAGCAGTACATAGTTCAGAACAGAAAAGGCCGGGGATTCATTTTCCCCAGCCTTTTCTGTTTCCGAATCCTTCAAGAACAAATGCCGGATAAGCCAGAGAAAATGCTCACGGCATCCTGGATACCGCTTGACGATTTCGTGCTCAACACGCCAATCCTCTATGCTGTTCCAGAGGGTCTTCTCTAACGGTGTGAGGTTATTCATTTCCAGCACGGTTTGATCGGTGTACCGGATGTGCGCCGCCTCATGGTCTATGTATCCGCTGACCAGAGGATGAAGTTCTCCTTCATCCTCTATGGGAAGCGGCGGCAGATAGATGGTGTCATGGTCGGTCAAAGCCGTATCCGAGGCCCCGATGACAACCTTCACGCCGAGCTTGTCACCAAGCATGGAGGCGACAAGGGGCATGGCATTCATGAATGCAGCAGACATGGCAGACTCCCTTACCACAACCCCATGCTGTCAAGGCATGGGGCGGGAACGGCGGGAGACGGCAGTGCCAGAACGGGAGTGTCCCTCCAGCAGTTCTTCAGCAAATCATCGAGCTGGACTTCCGTTCCCGGGCAGGTAAGCAGCGCCTGGGTATGCCGAATCAGAGCCTCCTTGTCTTTAAGCAGACACACCAGCCCCTGGAGGGTGAGCAGTGCGTTGCCCGTAAGCGTCCCGCGTTTGGGCATTTTCCTGAGCACCGTATCCAGCATGGATACGGCGGGGGCGACATGCGGGTCGATGAAGGACAGTCCGGCAAACTTGGCCCTCATGGTCTTCAAAGGAGACAATGCCTTGTGCGTCACTTCCGTCTTGCCTTCAAAGACCTTTTTCCAGACTTCCGATGCCTCTCTGGAAATCTCTGAAAACAGGGTATTGCCAAGGTTCTCTACTTCTTCAGGCAATCCCGAGTCCTGCATGACCGCATCGCTTTCCATTCCAGCTGGCAGCACGCGATACAACTGCCAGTTGAAGCCCATACGGGAATCCACATATTCCCTGCTCACTGTGGAATGTTCAATGATGCTGGCCCACGAAGGATGCCTTTCAATCCAGTCCGAGATGGCGCTGTCGTAGCTGGCGAGGAAGCTCTGTTTCTCCATGAAGAACTCATCGCGGATTTTGCACAGACTCTGAATGATTTCCTCAGCTTTTTCTTCCGGCAAGGCCCATCCGGAAAGGAAGCGGACACCGTGCCTGTCCAGAAGACTGAACGCCTGTGCCTTGAGCTTGCTGAACACGTTGAGTTTAGCCGGATCACAGATTTTCTTGGAGCCAAGCGAGGCCAAATCCTCAGGGGGCAGCTCCACGTTGCCGAAGTCTTCCGCCGTGAGCTTCCTGCGGGCAGACCAAAGCGTAATATTAAGGTTAAGGGCCAGAATGTTGTCCAGTACCTGAACGGGGGTGTTCAACATCGTAGTTTCCATCATAAACTCCAGGGGGTTAATGGTTGGTTTTGGGTTCTGCCATATTCACAGCGGCAGGAAACGTCCTCTGTGCCATTTCGTGAAGCGCAGTTCTGCTCGTAGCCGTAGCTCTGAATCCCAGCGCTCGGTCGAGGGCGTACAGGATAGGCGAGATACCCTTTTGGGCAAGCGGCTGAAAGGCTATGGCAAGTCTGGCCCAACGGAGAAGAGCGCGTGTCGAGAACGTGACTTCCAGCGCGTCATGAGCGGTAGAACTGGTAGAATTTCCCATGAAGTTTCTGCGTACATCATTGGCAAACTCCACCATCTTTGCCGTTACTTCCGAAGTGAGCTGCGGGAACATCCTATCAAGCAGGTCCCGCTCAACTTCCGGCGTAGGGTATCCCATTTCCACCACCATGAAGCGGTCCATGAAGGCAAGGTTCTGCCGCACCACGCCCTGATAAAGTCCGGTATCATCGCTGTTGCCGTTGGTGTTGGCCGTTACGATGAAACGAAACATGGGGTCGGGGACGACCAGTTCACCGCCATTTTCCGCAATACACAGCGGAGAGCCATCGAGAATGGTATTCAGTCCGGCAAGCGTTGCCGGGGAACAGAGATCGGCTTCATTGAACAGGAAGATGCCGCCTTGTTTCATGGCCATTGTGAGCGGCCCGTCCTGAAAGACCATAGTGCCGTTCTGGACGGAGAGATGCCCGACCAGGTCTGGGAACTCCAGCCTGTCGTGCCCCGTAGCCTCAAACACGGGATAATTGAGCCGTGCCGCAATCTGCCGTACCAGACTGGACTTGCCTGCGGACGTCGGCCCGCAGAGATACAGCGGTTCTGGATGCTGCATGAGCAGCCAGACGATGACATCACGGCTGCTCCCGTGGAACACATAGAAGGGGTCAAGGGCCGGCGTGTACTCCGATGGGGTGTCATAGCCGTTAATCATGGTGCCGGACGCGTTGCCGCTGAACAAGGTTCCGGCATCGAACTGGGTAAGAGACATGAAAACCTCCTTAAAAAGCCAGCGCCCTGCTCCACAAGAGGAACAGGGCGGGGTTGAAGGGATGAAGGCCGGAAGAACACTCTCGGCTGAAGATGCGTTCTACGCGCTGGAGGCAGCTTCCGTTCTTTGAAATCCTGAGTCACACGCTCACACAGAGGGGTCTTCCAGAGTGATACTTCTCATGAGACCGAACTCAAAAGGATTGCCATAGAAGCTCCCTCTGATTTCAAGGTCATCAATGTCCTCCCCTATGCGGATGAACAGATAACTTTCATCAGCAAGGTAGAGCATGAGTTTTTCTATAAAATCCACCTCTGAAAAATCATCGTACCACTTCACATATTCCCAGAAGTACACTTCTGCACCGGTATCAGAATCTTCATAGTGCTTGCTGGCGTCAGAGATAAAATCCCTGATAACAGAAAACGCCTCGGAGTTTTTATCCAAAGCGTTCAATTTCTGATGAAGACTCATGACTGCCGACCGGTCAAGAGCCAGTCCAACGTCAGACCTGTACCCCATCTTTCTTCTCCTGTCTGTTGATAGTGTTGATGAAAAGCCGTGTGGATGGCGCACCTGTCTTTTCGTGACGGGCAAGGAGTGCCTGGACATCAATCTCCAGCCCCTTGTCTGCGAAAAGTTCTTCCAGCTCCCCGGCCAGACTTTCCTTGTTCAGAATGCGTCTGCCGGCTATTTCCATAGCCCTGAACCTCTGACTCCCCGCTTCAATCCAGCCACCCTGCGTGCCAGGGGTATGGGCGTACCATTCCTTCACACTCAGCTCCCGCTCCTTGATTTTTTCATCCAGAGACGCCCGTTCCGCTTTCCAGGCAGTCAATTCGTCAAACTGGGGAGCCAGCTCTGGATGCGTGCTTCCTGAGAATTTCGGACAATCGCTGTTCCACGCACAGCGCTCACAGAGGGAATTCAGTCCTGAAGCTGTTGGCATGGATGACGGAGCAAGCGTTCCTGACTTGAGCATCTGGAGACCGTTCCAGCACTTGACTCCGGAACTCAAAGCCAGATTGAGCATTTCATCAGAAGCCGCATAAGGCCCGATCGCTCTGGCTTCGGTCATGGAAAGACAAAGTACCCAGGCTTCCCTATCGACCTTTCTCCAGTCATTCGGTAGCTCAATTCCCCACAAATGGTGTGCCAGTTCAGGGAAGGTTTTGCCGTGGAGAGAGTATTTGCCCGAAGCATCCTTCACACTGAACACCGGCTCTTTCCAGTATTGAGAGAGAAGCCCGAGCTGACCGTAGACTTGCAGCTCATAGGACGGATACAGGGAGTCTGGAATCTTCTGACAGCTCTTGACTTCCAGTATGCGTACCGTTGGGGGACTGGCTGCTGCGAATACGAAATCAAGATGAGCCTTGATCGGGATGCCGTGTGTGGTGACATCTATTTCAAGCTGCCGCACCATCGGAAGATTCAGCGAGCCAAACGCCTCAGCAATGCCCTCCTCGAACCAATGCCCCCTTTGCAGAGTGATGAGCCTGGCAAGGTCGTCAGTTCCCTTTTCCGCATGAATTTTATTCAGTATCGCCATGCGAGGACAGGTGAGATATGCCCCAATGTCGCTCATGCCCACATAGTCGAGCCTGTTCCCTAAAAGTGCCGCCGTTGTTAAGGTTGAATGCCGCGACAGACCTCTTCTAACAATGTCAAGCAGCTTGCTGCCACGAGAGTTGTCCGTCATATCTAATCCTCCAAATTTGAAGGGGCGTCTCTGTTCCAAGACACCCCTTCGTTGAGTTCAGGTTCCGCAGCCTAGGCCGCGTCAGCATACTTCCACCAGACTTTCTGCTGGGCGTTCCAGCGAAAACCAGAAGCCCGAAGCAAGTCCTTTTTCTCAAGCGTCTTTCCGGCTGCCACAATACACGGTCTGCCATCTTCTGCCTGAACCGAGCGGAAAGTCACTCCGTCGATGTTCGGCAAATTTTGCTGAGACGATACGGGACGATTTGAGGCCGATGAAATTTTTCCCTTGGATGAAGAGCTTTCCGAAGTGCCTTTTTGCCTCTGAGAGGCTTCTACGGGCCTTGTGGCTTTTTGTGCCTGTTTTACGGGCATTGAGGCGGCATTTCCGTCATCGTCTTCAGTCACGATGCCGAGAATGGCACATAGGGAATATCTCCGTGCATAAGTCAAGGCACTCCCAAGTCCCTGCGGATCGTTTTTGGGCAAGGGAATGACTGCGGTACTGGACAGCCACTGCCCCGACTCCACATGGACGAAGCGTGTTTCCAGGCCAATGTGTCCCGTTCCCAGCTCGACTGGTGCAGGACAAGGGAGCTGCGTGACCAGAATACCCTGTTGAAGGAGCAGATGACGACAGGATTCCATGACACTGTTGAGAGTAGCGTAATCATTGCCAATGAAAGGATTGTTGGCATCCTTGATGGCAGGTTGAAGGTGTTCCTGAACCAAAAGCATCGCCTGTGCCAATTTTGAAATATCGTCCGACTGATACATAAAACCTCCTTAACGTTAAGAAAGGAGAAGACCATGCGTTCTGCATGGTCTTCTCCTCCCATAGTTCACTTTTTAATATATATCTCTAAAAATTTGAATAACAAAACAATGCTCAAATACAGTCCATTATGCAGACTCTGCCAGTTCCTTGTAGAAAATATCGTATTCCATCTGTTTCATCATCCAATAATTCATAGGTGTATTAAAGGCTTGCGATATTTTATACGCGCTATCAATTGAAAGAGAGCGTTTTCCAGCCACAAGTTCACTTATTCTTGATGGAGACACATGGATAGCTCTTGCGAAATCGGACATCGTCATACCCTTTTGTTGAATCCTCTCGCCAAGTTCAAAGCCTGGATGTTGGGGAATGATCATTGTCTACCTCCATTTGTATTGTGCAATGCAAATTCTCCCATACTATTAATAAATACTTTCTTCTTCTTTGAGCTTCTTAATAACCATATCAGCCTGTGCGCCACTGAGATTATTAAGATGGACGTTACATAGTTGCATACATTCTTCTTCAGCAGACAGTTGCTTCTGCTTTGCAAGGCTATTAATGAGATTTTTTTGCTTGTCACTGGCTGGCTTATTTCCACCACCGTTGAACTTGTTTTTATCACTTGTATTTTTCGATACTAACTCAGGTGCGCTGTTATTTATTCCAAATCTTCCGCCATTATCAGGTTTATAATCATGAGTATTTATATCCTGAATCGCACGGATAATAGATGCTGCATCTGACAAGGCGTTGATTTGCGCTTCCTTTAATACGTCTGCCTTGGAAAGGCTGTCTGAAGCGTACACTTCCCCAAGTTCAGAGATAGTCTTATTGTCTTGAGTAGTAATCGTCGATTTGACTATTGCGTGAAATCCATTTTCGTTATTCGGACACTGGATTATTTCTGGAACAATAGACTGAATTTTAATATCTTTTAAGACATGGCTAATACTGCTATTGTGATCGTTTACTGTTACAGAACCAGTGTCTTTGGAGTTGTAATAATTGTTCTTCATAAGAATATCCTTATATTTGTTAAAGGGTTAGACATAAAATATACGTTTTTCCTCAATCTCTAGCTGGCTTTCCAAAGCCGTGACCAAACTCCGCCTTGAACGCGAGGCAGAACATCTTATCCCAGGACGCTGTGTTCTGCGGGAGAAGGTTCACCCTGTACCGCCTCTTTTTTCAGTTTTCTTTTCAGGTTGTTTGTGATAATCGAAAAAACATTCTATCTCTAAAGTAAAGGAGTATACTCGTATGACCTTTCACGACCTGCTTGACCGATACCGCAAACTAGCCTTTTCCGAACGTGACAAGGGAGCTAGGTTTGAACGACTGATTCAGGCTTTTTTGCAGACCGACCCGTTGTATGCAGAGATGTTCCAGCACGTCTGGCTTTGGAATGACTTCCCATACAGACAGCAGTTCAGTGGCAAGGATACGGGCATTGACCTGGTTGCCCAGACGGTGGGAGATGAATACTGGGCTATCCAGTGTAAGTGCTATGATGAAAAGACACGGATAGACAAGCCTGCCGTGGACACTTTTTTGGCCACATCCAGCAAACACTTCAAGGATGCCCAGAAACAGACAACGCGGTTCGCCGTGCGGTTATGGGTGTCTACAACCAACAACTGGGGCAGCGAAGCAAGTAATGCCCTTGAAAATCAGGAACCACCGGTTCAGCGGATTAATCTCGCTGAGCTGGATTCTTCGCCTGTGGATTGGGAGGCTCTGGAGAAAGGCATTTCCGGCACTCAGGCAAGAACGGCAAAAAAGTCGCTGCGACCGCACCAGCAGAAGGCGCTTGACGCTTTCCACGAGCATTTTCAGCATGGAAATCGCGGCAAGCTCATCATGGCTTGCGGCACCGGTAAGACCTTTACTGCTTTGAAAATTGCTGAAAAAGAAACCGGTGGCAAGGGACTGGTGCTTTTCTTGGCTCCGTCTATCGCTCTTGTGGGTCAGACACTGCGTGAATGGATGGCGGAAACAGACGTTCCAATGTTCCCTATCTGTGTCTGCTCCGATCCAGAAGTCAGCAGGATTAAGAAAAAGGCAGAGGATGAGCAGGATGGTTACAGCGTTGTGGATTTGGCTCTTCCTGCTTCAACGAACGTGCGGAGCATTGCGTCCCAGATTCAACATCCAGAAAAATTTCGCAGCGACGACAGCGGAAAAAATTTTGACGGACTGACTGTTGTCTTTTCTACTTATCAGTCCATCGAGGTAGTGGCTCAGGCTCAGAAAAAGTTTCATCGTGACTTTGACCTCATCATCTGTGATGAGGCACACCGCACCACGGGCGTGACCTTGAAAGACGAAGATGAGTCCGCCTTTGTCAGGGTACATGATAACGACTTCATCAAGGCAAAAAAACGCCTGTACATGACAGCCACTCCACGCCTGTATGCTGAAGCGAGTAAACAAAAGGCCCGTGAAGCCGAGGCCTATCTATGTTCTATGGATGATGAAGCCATGTACGGGCCAGAAGTGTTCCGCATTGGCTTTGGTGAAGCCGTAGATAAAAATCTGCTGTCAGACTACAAGGTGCTAGTGCTGACGCTGAGTGAGAATCAGATACCTCCGGCACTTCAGGAAGCTGTGGCGGACAAAGAAAGAGAAATCAGCACGGACGATGCCAGCAAGCTCATCGGCTGCATAAACGCGCTTTCCAAGCGTATGCTGGTTGACGAAGGATTGCTGAAAGCCTCAGACCCCTCACCTATGCACAAGGCCGTGGCTTTCTGCCAGAACATCAAGATTTCCAAAAAAATTAGTTCTGTCTTCAACGGATTTAAAGATAGCTATTATGACAGCCTGTCAGAACAGGAACGTAAGGAACTGGTAACCGTTTCCGCCGAGCACGTTGATGGAACCATGAGCGCCCCTATGCGGGGTGAGAAACTGGCATGGCTTACCGAGGCGTCCTCCGATAGCCATGATTGCCACATTTTGACCAATGTGCGTTGTCTTTCCGAAGGTGTGGACGTGCCTTCACTGGACGCTGTGCTATTCCTTTCGGCACGCAATTCGCAGATTGATGTGGTTCAGTCCGTGGGGCGCGTCATGCGCACTGCTCCAGGAAAGAAGTATGGCTACATCATCATTCCGGTACTTATTCCTGCCGGGGTCTCGCCGGAAGAAGTGTTGGAAGACGATAACCGCTTTGCTGTGGTCTGGACGGTGCTCAACGCACTCCGGGCGCATGACGACAGGTTCAGCGCCACGGTCAAGAAAATTGAGCTGAATCATCGCAGACCTTCCGGCGGTGGCTCAGTGTTGATCGGCGGCGTTCCGACTGGAGAGAGAGAGAGAGAGAGAGAGAGAGAGAGAGAGAGAGTCCCTCATATATAAATCCCTAGAATGCCCTAGAGATACTTTTTCATTAATTTCTTATAGATATGTAAAAATACCCGAGCCTGACCCTGACGTTTTTGGCCCTGGTGTTCCCCCAGTTAATTATCCGTTTTATTATCCATTTTCTTTCCTTCCGCTTTCTTTTCCCCATATATTACTGATAGTTGGGAAGATTCAAAAAAAATCCGAAAAAATCTTGTTTCTTTCGGATTTGATCGCGCTTTTTATCCGTACCGAACTCCCTCCGGCCATGATTCCTCCTGCATGGTCGACGGGAGTTTTTTTCATATATGGCCTCTTCCTTCTGGCTCTTCTTCCAAACGCTCA
>NZ_CANRLT010000082.1 GCF_947631555.1 uncultured Mailhella sp.
CAGTGCCTGCCCGTAGCCCTTGCGCGGCTCAATGGTGCTGACCTCCAGAAAGGAGGGGCGGGACTTCATGGCGGAAAGCACGGCCTCGGCGGAATCGGGCAGTCCCCGGCTTGCAGAGACGCTTTCAATGTCGCAGCCGAGGTGGAACCAGTTCACAAAAAACGGAGCCTCGTCCTTGACGTTCTCCTTCCGCCATGCCCGATACTCCTCGGCCACGGTCTCGGATGGCGTCAGTACACCATCGAAGCGGGAAATCAGGGGCAGCCATCTGGTAAATTCTTCCGGTAAAACGTCGGGAAAAAAGTCCGGACGCTGAAGAGGAATGAGATCATGAACGAGAAACAGAACGGCGACGCCCATGTTCTGCAGCGTCTTCAGCGCATGAAAATGCGTCTCCACCTCCCGCACATCGGGAATGGGATTCAGAAGAACGTCGCCATCCTGAAAGATGACAGGTGCGTCCAGGGCTTCATTTCCACATACGCCTTCCATCCGTCGGAGAAAACTCCGTGCGTGGACATAGCCTGCCCTATCCCCCGTGGTATAGACAGGATAGACACCGTATCCAAAAGACGGCATCGACCTCATACTGAGAAGAAGACTGCGGGTGACTCGGGGAATGCCCGCTGGCTCATCGTGAAACGCCAGTGAACCAATATTCCAGAACAGACGCCGCTTGCCAGGACGTTCGCCGGGCAGGAAAAGCAGACTACCAGCGTTTTCCTCCGGGAGACCGGACACCCTGAGCTTCAGCAGTTCAATCTTTCCACAGCAATAGCGTGTTTTGCAGGCAGACCGCCGGATCTGCAGCAGCGGCAGGCCGCAGATCTCCACACGGGAACGATGGGGAAGTTTTCGTATCCGAAGGACACGAAGTCCGGCAACATACCAGTCTCTGACCGAGGCACGGGAAAAGTCGTCCTTCCTTGGTACCGTCACAGTTGTGTCGGAAGTTCTGCGGCGCGAAAGACAAAAAAGCAGAAAATTTTTCCAGAATGGATACATGCGAGCTTCCTCATTCGGTTTGCAATTGAGTACCGCCATAGGACAAACCTGGACAGCAGCCTTTAGAGCTTTTCCCAGGGCAGGAGAATGCCTGTTGATTAATTCTGCCGCACCCTTTCCGGAAGTTCACGGCAGGCACGCGCGTAGCTTTCGGGCACACCGATGTCGATGAAGTAATCTTCCGCCAGGAAGCAGCGCGGGCAGAGTTCGGCAATCTTTGGTTCCAGCAGATCCTTTTCCAGGGAAAAGCGGCGCGGCATATCACGGAACAAGCCTGCCTGCACGCGATATACACCAGCGTTGACGAGTCCGGCGCCTGTTTCGGATTTTTCCCGAAAGGCCACGATGCGGCCGCCGCGCGTCTCCACGCTGCCGTAGCGTCCGGCATCGTCCACGGCCTTGAGCAACACCGCGAGCGGCTCGCCCGCGCAGTCTGCCCAGAAGCGGTCGTAGCGGGCCTGCACAAAGGTATCGCCATTGACCACCAGCGCCTCGTCAAGCCCGAACTGTCTCAGAGCCTGCTTCACGGCTCCGCCCGTGCCCAGGGGCGTTTCTTCCTCGGAATAGCGCACGGGCACGCCGTGGAATGACTCCCCGAAATATTCCCGTATGACGTGCCGCAGATGCGAGACGCACAGGATGAAGGTGTCGGCGCCGTAGGCGCGTAGATTCTCCAGAAGCAGCGCGAGAAACGGCGTGCCGCCGATGTCCGCCATGGGTTTTGGCACATCTCGCACTGCCTGCCGCAGCCGCGTACCCAGCCCGCCCGCCAGAACAACTGTCTTCATGGCTTCAGCCGTATACCCTCAGGACTGCCTTGCTGGAGGTGGATGAAGTCGCGCTTCTCGTACACGGACTGCGGATAGTCCTTGGGCGCGTACATCACGATCTGGCAGCCCTGATCGTCGAATTTGAACGGAACATGGATAAGGTTGCGCAGCGCCTTTTTTACGTCTCTGCGGTGCTCCTCCGGCACGTAGAACAGGATAAAGCCTCCGCCGCCTGCGCCGAGGAGCTTGCCGCCAAGCGCTCCGCTGTCCAGCGCAGCCTGGTAGATGTCGTCTATGAGACTGTTCGAGATTCTGTCGGTGAGAGAACGCTTAAGCGTCCACGTCTCGTGCAGCATCCTTCCGAAATCGTCGAGATCGGTGGAACTGTCGGTCAGGATATGGGAGGCCTCGGCCACCAGTTCCTGCATGCGCCCGAGCTGCTTCGTCTTCTCCCCGGTGCTTTTTGCCTGTTTTTCCGCAATTTCCGAGGACGTGCGCGATATACCGGTAAAGAACAGCAGCAGACTGCTGTTGAGAGCCGCTCGCCGTTCTTCATGGAGAATAAGGGGGTCCACGGAAAACGAACCATTGGCGTTGATGTGGATGTGGTTCAGGCCGCCGTACACGGTGGCGATCTGATCCTGAATCCCGCCGTTTTCCTTCAGAATTTCCCGTTCCAGGTGAATGGTCTCCCGCGCCAGTGCATACTTGGAAATCATTTCTCCCTTGAGCGCGTAGACGGCCTTGATAAGCCCGGCGCAGAAGGAAGAACTGGACCCCAGCCCTGACCGCGCGGGCAGATCGCACTGATTGCTGATCTCCACGCCCCGCGTCATGCCGTAATGCTGGAGAACCGCCCGTATGGCGTTGTGCTGTATCTCCTCAACCGTGTTTGGGTATTCCAGAATCTTCCACGCAATGCGATTTTGGTACTCCGGATTGAACGGGGGAAGATAGCGGCAGCTGATATAGTTGTAGTGATTGATGGTGGTGGAGAGTATGTCTCCTCCGTGTTCCTCGTACCAGGCGTGATAGTCGGTTCCTCCGCCGAAAAAGGAAATGCGGTACGGCGTGCGGGTGATGATCATCGGTTCTCCTCAGTTCCTGCCCGGAAACATGGCCGCTTCCACAATGCCGCAGATGATATGCCCGCAGGCGATGTGCATTTCCTGAATGCTGTTCGTGGCCGTGGCGGGCACGTCGAGGCAGAGGTCAGCGCAGTCCCTGAGGCGGCCGCCACCCTGCCCGGTGAAGGCCACGGTGAGGATGCCCATCTTCCGCGCCGCGGCAAAGGCCTCCACTACATTGCGGGAATTGCCAGATGTGGAAATGCCCACCAGCACATCGCCCTTTTTCCCTACGCCGCGGAGCTGACGGGAGAACACGTTCTCGTAGCCGTAATCGTTGCCAATGGCGGTAAGTGCTGACGTGTCCGTGGTGAGACTCTCTGCCGGCAGGGGATCGCGGTCAAACCGGTAGCGGCCGAGCAGTTCCGCGGCCAGATGCTGAGAATCGGCAGCTGAACCGCCGTTGCCGCAGAACAGAATCTTGTTCCCACGCTTGAGGGCTTCCGTCCAGGCTCGCGCTATGGCTTCCACCACGGGAGCCTTTTCCCGGAGACGCAGAAAATTTTCCGCCGTGCCTTCCATGCTTTGTTTTATCTGATCCAGCATTACAGTCCTCGCTCCGGCTCAACGTTGAAGAAATTTTCCGCCGCGTTCTATGCGGGAACGCCAGTAATTGAGCAGGTCGGTCATGGTCTGTTCAAAGGGGATCTGCGGCTTCCAGCCCGTGTGCGTCGTGAACTTGGACGTGTCCGGGATCTGGAGGTCGGCATCGATGGGCCGCAGCCTTTCGGGGTCGACCTCCACGCTGATCCTGTCCTTCATGGGCGACAGGGAGAGCAGGAAGTCCAGCATTTCGCCCACCGTACAGGTATACTGGCCGCCGATGTTGTAGTATTCCCCGGGCACGGGGTTGATCGTGACCATCATGTAGTAGGCCCGCACGGCGTCCCGTACATCGGCAAAGGTGCGCAGGGAGTGAAGATTGCCCACCTTGAGCACCGGCGGGATAAGCCCAGCCTCGATCATGGCGATCTGCTTGGCAAAGGTACTTTCCGCAAACACATCACCGCGGCGGGGGCCGGTGTGCGTGAACATTCTGGTGGTCATGACCGTCATGCCGTAGGCTTCCGCGTAGTAACGTCCCAGCAGATCCGTGCCGACCTTGGAAATGGCGTAGGGAGAGGCGGGGTGGAACGTGCATTCCTCATTGATGACGCCGCCCATTTCCTTCAGCTTTTCCTGCTTGACGCGGCCAAACACTTCCGAGGACGCACACACATGGATGACGGCCTCAGGCGCGTGCCTGCGCAGAGCCTCCAGCACGCGGGCAGTGCCCTCGATGTTGGTGTCCAGCGTGTCCAGTGGAGCCTCAAAGCTGGTCTTGGGATAGCTCTGCGCCGCCAGGTGGAACACATAATCCGGCGCCGCGCTGCGTACCGCGTTGTCAATGGAAACGGCATCGCGAAGGTCGCCGTACACCAGACGCACGCGCCTCTTGTTGTTGATGTCATCGATAAGGTGTTCGATATTGTCCAGCGGGCTGCGCCATCTGCACAGACCGCAGATCTCCCAGTCCGTTTCCCTGATCAAAAGATCCGCCAGATGCGAACCCACCATGCCGGTGATGCCCGTGATCAATGCTGTCTTACTCATGCCTGAACCTCTTTATGGAGTTTTTCCTTACAGAGGGAGTTTTGAAAGCAGCATTCTGGCGCTTTCTTCCCAGGTAAGGAGCTTGATGCCGGACGAGGATATCACACGACCGTTTTTCAGGTCTTCCAGCCATGTTTCAATGCAGACGGCCAAAGACTGGGGGTCAAGACCGCTGAAATACGAGGCATGATCTCCGGCAATTTCCCGAAATACCGGCAGGTCGCGCAGGATGAGCGGTTTCCCATGCCGTGCCCCCTCGACAACGGCCAGGCCGAAGCCTTCCGCTTCGGAAGGGAAGAGTATGCAGGAAGCGGCCGCGTACACCTTGTCCAGAAATTCATCGCTGATCCCCTTGAGCCAGAACAGTCGCTTGCCGTTTTCAGGATGCTTGTCGATTTTTCTGGCCAGGTTCTCGATTTTCCAGCCTTTTTTCCCCACAATGACGAAGTTGACGTCTATGCCCTTTGCCCAAAGACGCTCAAACGCAGCCAGCGCCTGCCCGTAGCCCTTGCGCGGTTCAACGGTACTGACTTCCAGAAAGGAAGGGCGAGACGTCATGGCGGAAAGCACGGATTCCGCACCGCTGGGAAGACCTGTGGTCGCATATACCGTGTTGAAATCGCAGCCTGGATGAAACCAGTCGATGAGGAACGGCTTGCTGGAATCAGCGCTATGGGTACTTCTCCAATGGCGGTAATTTTCAGCCGTAGTTTTTGAATCTGCTATAATGCCGTTAAAAGTGGAAAGTATCTGAAGATAGTTGTTAAATTTTCTTAAAATATCGTCATCAAACCATTGTGGATGGTGAACAGGAAGTAAATCATAAAGTATCCCGTATACATAAGTTCCACAAAACATTAAGTCATTAAGTAGTTTTGAATTTGAGTGTATGCGTACTTCCAGAGTGATCAGAATATCCCCAGGTAAAAATTCTATAACATAATTGTCTTCATTGGATACACACGTTCCTGTTTTTTTCAGATATCCGTTAGCTATTCTATAGGTATGTCCATCGAAATAAATGGGATGAGTTTCAAATTTTTTACATGACATTGCCATAAAATGATGGAGTATGTTTTTCTCTGCTCGCTGTATGCAAGTGTTAATATCCTTGATATTTAATTCTGTTATATCAAAATAAATTTTTTTTCTGTATGGAAAGAAGGTAGAAACCAACTTTCTGGAAAGCTTCATAAGTTGTTCATCAGTATGAGGCTGTTCAAGAATTTTTTCAGCACAGCATTGAATAAAAGCGTCAGGAGAGCGTTCTTCAACAATTTCCTTGCACGGAAGAATACCATAATCAAAATCAAGTAAGGTTCGAACGGTGACGTCCCATGAAAAATCTTGTGCTCGCTGCCTGCAATATGCGCGAAGCATTTCCTGCGCGGCAGAATTGGCAAGATATTTTTCCATGACTTGGCTGATACTTTTTACGGAGGTGGGGTCAAACAGGGCCTCCTGGTAATAGCCCAGGACTTCCGGCACAGAGCTCCGGTTGGAGCCGATAGCAGCTGCTCCGCAGCTCATCGCCTCTAATACGGTCATACCGAAACCTTCACTTAAGGATGGAAATACAAAAATATAACAGTGAGAATAAAGAGCGATAAGATCTTCATCTGGAATATACTTCAACAAAATACATTCTTTATCGCTGAGTTCAAGTTGGTTCATTTGCTGTTTCAGTGCCTGGTAACCAGATTCGTTTTTGCCGCAGGCGATAACTATCTGGTATGAAGAACGGATATGGATTGGAAGTAAAGTGTATGCTTCAAGGAGTGATTTGACATTTTTTCTAAAGTCAGATCCACCTGAATAAAAAATAAAAGGTCGGAAAATTCCATAAGTTGACAAAAAATCGTTTAATTCTTTGCCAGATTTCACGGAAGGTTTAAAATTGTCCTCAATGGCTGCTGGCATAATAAGAACTGGTTTTCCTGGAAAGCGCATCTTTATTTCATCTTTTATATAGTTTGTAGATGTTAAAAAAATGTCAAAAGCATTCATAGCTTTTACTCTTTCAGAATAATATTCGTTCAGAATTTTTGTAGATAAATATATTTCAGGGAATTCATCAGGAATAAAGTCGTGAACAAAACAAGCAGTTTTACAGTAATTTTTTAACAAATCAATGGATAAATAAAATTCCTCGTTCGGCCATGATACAGCCGAAAGAGCAATAAATAAATCGGGATGACACTTTAAAATTGCATGTTGATAAATGATAGATGCGTCATGACGTGGAATTTTACTGTCAGGCGCCTGAAAAGCAAGAGGAGTGGGTGAATACCACTTAATAAAGTGTTCGTCATCAAGCCATGGACTAAATACCTGCTGAATATATGCCGTACCGGTTTTTCTGTTACCATTGATAACAAGAAATATTTCATGTTCTCCCTTATTTTTGAGAATTGCTGTTACGAGGTTGCGAATATAGCGCCCCACGCCTGAAAAACGCGATCCTGTCTGCATTCCCTGCATATCTATGCAAATTCGCATATTAATTATCCATTTTGAACTTGTTTATCCGAGTTAGAAGTCGGTACACTTCTTTTTCCTTGTTCGATAAATCCGTTAATTTTATTTTTTTTATGATAGGCGGAGATGATCGTGCTGGGGGCAATGCTGCGATAAGCTTTTTTTTATAAATTTCAATTCCAAAAAGGCTAAAAGTAAATTTATCTGCGGAAAAATGCTTCGTTAGACACGGAATATGAACAATATAATAACAGTTCCAATCTTTTAAAGTAAGTTTTGATAAGAGATTAATTCCAAAAATATAGATAGTTTCTTTTGCTCCCTGCGCAAACTTGACCTTAAATAGAGCGCTTTTCTTTTTATAGGCACTTCTTCTTTTCCCTGGCATCACATGAGAAAGCAGCCGGTATCTGAACGCTCGATAAAAGGTGGAGGCTGAAATGCTGTTGTCAGTTTTTTTGGCTTTTGGATGGGAAGTGGGCGTACACGTGAAGCATGTTTCCAGAGTCAGTTTTCTTAAGTATAGAGCCAGTTCTCGTCTGTCATGGCCAATAGGAGCCGCTCCGGGGAGGAACAGGGAGATGGTCAGCTTTCCATCCTGAAAGAGCGCTTTATTGATATCAACGGCAAGAGAAGTTTCATCTCTTGACGTAAGGTACCATTGATCCAGCTTTTTTCCATTTGCGCAAAGCTCTATGAAGGTGCGGGTAAATACAGGTCGAAACGCAAGCGTCAGCCTGATATGCTGCGTTGTCGGAACTCTGAAATTGAAATAGACATGCTTGCCATCTGTATGACGGGCATGCATTTCCCTGTTCGACAATCCTGAAACGCAGAACGGTGTCTCCTCTGTAAAAACGCCTGTATAGGGCAGCGTCAGCTCGGGAAAATAATCGTTGCCCTCTTTGTAGCCTTCTTGATTGAAAACAACCGTGTGTTCTGTAATCAGCTTTTGAATGATTGTTTTTCGGATGTCGGACCGGCAACAGAAAAAGCGATCACTGATTTTTTTATATTCTGATTCAAGAGTAAAATTATTTTCTGCATAACTGCGTATTTTTTCAATGACGTTTTCAGAATCATAAAAAATATTGAAAAGTTCTTTATTTTTGCTCTCGACAAACATGTTATTACTTTCAGAATTCTTTCTTAAAAATACATCTTTAGAAAAGGCATCAATATGGTAAAAGATGACTGGCCTATTCTTATACAGGAAATCGAAACACATGGACGAGCAGTCAGTAACAAGCATGGATGCTGAATTTTTTATATGTCCAATATCTTTATCTTCTAAAAAGTGTATGAAATCAGATTTTAAATATATACAATTACTTATAGTATGATGAACTGCTACATAAATTTGCAGGCCATAGTTGACAGCAATTTCTTGCAGTTTATTGCTGCATATGAGTTTTTCAATATTTACTACATAATCTGAGTGTTCTTTATCTTTAAGAATTGAAAAATAATCTCTAGTTGTAAAATAGAGTAGAATTATTTTTTCTGGATGTTCTTTCATACTATCATAGCGAGAAAGACCGGCAAGTATCGTATCCTTATCATGGTAGGAATAATATTTTTTAAAGAGTTCTCTTTCTGAAGAATTGGAAAAGATAATCTTTTTAAAAACGGAATTTGAAATATCTTTAGCCCCCAAATATCCAGGTTTAAAAAAGTTAATCCCGTGCTGCGTATAGACAGTTATAATGTCACTTTTAAAAACGACGTCACTTATGCCCATGTAATTAATCACTTGAAAGGAATCCAGCCAGAATTTGGTTCTATAAAGAACATCGATAAATTCTTGCGAAAATTCACCGTGTTTGTATTCAATGATATGTTCGCTATATTTCTCTTTTATCTCATTCAGCTGAGGAGAAGCAATGTTCATCAGATAATATGAAGTATCCTGATATTCAGGTTTGGATTGCAAATATTCAAAAAGAGAATAGTTATCTACCAATTCTGCGTCTTTGTTTCGTATATTATCCATCAGGAGAAAAACGTTTCTCTTATATTTTTTCGACGCAACGGCTGCGCATAATTCATTATACCCCTTGGGTCTGGGCCTAGAAATTTGCCGATCAAGAATCTCTGAAAGTATTCTGAACTTGATTTTTTTCTCTTCAGGAAGAAAATGAGATAAAAACCTGTATCCGAAGCTTTTCGTTTGAAGAAAAAATTTTTTCTGTTTGTTCAAGGTTTATTCCTCCGAATAAGATAGAATCATATCTTTCAGTGTTTGTTCCAGACTAAAGACTTGTGTCCAGCCCAGGGTTTCACGGAGTTTGCTATTGTCTCCAATGATGACGGCAGTGTCCGCCGAGCGTATCAGTGCGGGATCGGTCTCGATGGCAGGCTCTATACCCAAGAGCTCCGCCGTTGTCGTGATGACCTCCTGCAGGCGTACACCTTTACCTGAACAGACGTTGTACACTTCGCCAGGCCTGCCTTGAGTGAGAATGCGCCAGTAGGCATCCACTACGTCCCGCACGTCAAGAAAGTCTCGTACAACATCGAGATTGCCCGTGCGAAGGCTTCCCTTGCCGCCGTTCTTTTTGATGTTCACAAGCTGCTTCACGAAGGACGGGATGACGAACGTATCGCGCTGACGCGGTCCTGTATGGCTGAACGAACGCGTCAGCATGATTTTCAGGCCGTAGCTGTCGGCGTAGATTTGAGACAATGTTTCCTGTGCAGTGCGCGCTGCGGCATAGGGATTGCAAGGTTTCAGCGTATAGTTTTCTTGGAGCGGCATGAGTTCGACCGGGTAACTGCCGTATTCTTCGGATGAACCTACGGAAAGCATACGTGCAGCAGGGCAGGTCAGGCGCACTTCTTCAACAAGGTTGAGGAAGATCGTGGAATTGTTAATAAAGCAGTTTCTCGGCATCTTCCAGCTTTGCGCAACAGAACTGATGGCGGCCAGATGCACGATATAGTCTGGCTGAAACTCGGAAATGGTCTCACGCACAACCTTTTCATTCATCAGATTAAGCTGTCGGTAGTAGAATGCCGGATGTTTCCACGATGCCTCCGGCAGCATATCAATGCCGAGCACCCTGAAATCCCGTTCGTGTTCCACCAGGTATTCCCAGAAGTATCGACCTACAAAACCGCCTATTCCTGTTACAAGATAATTTCTCATTTTTCTTTCCCGTTTACCCCATTACAACTTGCGTTTTTAATGGCATTACTTTTTGCCCCATTCCGGAAGGTCGAGCAGTTCAGCATGGAGAATTTGTATTGATTCTTTACTGCCATGAACGCGTCAGCTTCAGAGCCTCCGGTTTGTAGTGACCGAGGAGCGTGTGCAGTCCCTGCCGATCGACGCCCAGGACCATTAGAAAGTTCGCAAAGGAATGGCGCAGATCCTGAAGGCGAAGTTCGGGATGCCCAAATTCTTCGCGTATCTGATACCAGTCGCGGGTGATATAGGTGAGGCGTGTTCCGCTGCCTGTTGCGAACAGCCACGGCACGCCCTTGTGCCGCGGCAGCTTCGCAATAAACTTCTGGGCTTCGTTGTTCAGCGGGATCAGCCGCCGCCGTCCGGTAAAG
>NZ_CANRLT010000083.1 GCF_947631555.1 uncultured Mailhella sp.
TGGGTAGACGTCTGCAGGGACTGGCAGAACTGACGCGGCGGGTGCGGCCCCTGCACGACACGCCCGCCGTTTTCCCCGCGGTCAGACCATCTCTTTTTTCCTTTGGGATGGAGGCTCCGGCTTTCCGGATGCCGCCTCACCCCGTCTGACCAACGTGCAATCAGCCGTGGAAAGTTGAAGAGCGCACGGAACATGCCGTGGGCGGCGTCTGTCCCCTCGGCGTCAATGAAGGCGTGGACGTTTATCTGGATATTTCCCTGAAGCGCTGGCCAGCGCCTTTCCCCGCCTGCGGAAGCCCAGCAGCAGTATCGAACTCAGCCCGGAAGAACTGGAAGTCTGCGCCTGCGCCAAAGGCTGGGTAGACGTCTGCAGGGACTGGCAGAACTGACGCGGCGGGTGCGGCCCCTGCACGACACGCCCGCCGTTTTCCCCTCACGGACAGAGCGTTCTCTTTTCTCCTTTGGGATGGAGGCTCCGGCTTTCAGGCCGGATGCCGCCTCACCCCGTCTGACCAACGTGCAATCAGCCGTGGAAAGTTGAAAAACGCACCGGCACACCGTGGGCGCGCCTGTCCCTTCCGGCGGCAGCGAAGGCGTGACGTTTATCTGTATGTCTCCCTGTATGTCTCTCTGGATTCTCTCTGGATTCTCTCTGGATTCTCTCTGGATTCTCTCTGGATGCCGCCCTGAAGCGCCCACCCAAAAAAGTCCAGGTACAACACCCTGAAGAACTACTCTGCCTTTTCCGTACTCCTCTCTCCCGGCCTTACCTTCCCCGGCGCTGGTATACCAAAAGGAGCCGAAGCGTTTTCGCGCTCCGGCTCCTGGGTGTTACGCAGGTGTCTTGTCAGACACTTGGGGCGTATTCCTCTTCCGTTACACCAGCCAGTTCATGGGGATGACGGAGATCTTGGGGAAGACGGTCAGTATGATGAGCATGATGGCTTCCACAAGGAGGAAGGGAAGCAGGTTCTTGACCAGGGCGGGCAGCTTGATGTTGCCGATGCCGCAGATCACATAGAGAACCGTGCCCACCGGCGGCGTGATGACGCCGATGCCGAGGTTGAGGATGAAGATCAGGCCGAAGTGGTACGGATCAATACCGGCGTCCATAATCAGCGGATAGAACACGGGCGCGAAGATAAGGACGTTGGGGGTCAGATCCATGACCATGCCGATCAGGAACAGGAAGACGTTGATGAGTAGCAGCAGGATGATCGGAGAATCCTTGAACGGCGCAAACAGCGAAATGATCTGCTGCGGGATGTCCGCCAGGGTGATGTAGTAGCCGATGGCGGTGGCCGTGGTAACGATCATCATGACCGCGGCGGTGGTACGCGCGGAAGATGCGCTCACTCTCAGAAGATCCATGATGCCGATTTCCCGGTACCAGAACAGGCACACGATAATGGCGTATACCGCGGCAAAGGCGCCGCCTTCGGTGGGCGTGAACACACCGAAGCGGATACCGCCGAGCAGCAGCACGGGCATCATGAACGCGGGCGTGGCGTCGATGAGAATCTTCTTCTTTTCCTCACGGGTGAACTTGATGGTTTCCTTGTAGCCATCGATGCGGACAATGATGAACCACATGAGCATGAGGGCCAGGCCGATGAACAGGCCGGGGAACAGTCCGATCATGAACAGCTTGGTGATGGACAGTCCGCTCACGACGGAGCCAAGGATAATGAAGTTCGTGCTCGGGGGAATGATGGGTCCGAGGATGGCGCCGGAAGCGATGATGGCGCCGGCGCGTCCGGGCTTGTAACCCACCTGCTTCATCATGGGCAGGAGCAGACCGCCGAGAGCCGCGGCTTCACCCACGGAGCTGCCCATGAGTCCGGCGAAGATGACGGAGGCCACGATGGCGGCATAGCCAAGGCCGCCGCGCACCCCGCCGATAAGGAGCTGGGCGAACTGCACAACGCGCTTGGAAAGGCCGCCCGCGGCCATGATCTCACCGGCGAACACAAAGAAAGGAATGGCCATCAGCGGATAGTTGTTCGCGCCGTCGAGCATACAGGAAGCGATGGTCATCGGATCCCACATATCGGCATGGAACATGAGCACCATGGCGCAGAGCAGAAGCACTATGGCGATGGGGATGCCGAAGCTCAGGAAGACGAAGAGGGATCCCAGAAAAAGAAATAGTTCCATATCCTCTCTCCTTAGTGCTGAGGCTCAGCCGGGTCTGTCCCCGAAAGATTCCTGGGTTCGGACGCGGAAGCTTTGGCCGCATCCAGCTCATTCTCCTCGCTGCTCAGCGCGCGCTCCATGCCCGAAACCTTCTTGAATTCGGAAGCGGGAGTGCGGATGATGGCAATGAGGTCGCGAAGCTGAAGCACGATGGCGGCAGCGGCCATGATGGGCAGCATGATGTTGATGATGGCCATGTTGACATAGGTCGCGATGGCGTAGGTGTCCAGTGTCTGGAGCACATAGATGATGCCGCCCTGAAGGAGAACGCCGAGCGCGCCGAGTGAGAACAGGATGGCGATGATGTTCATCGCCTTGCGGCAGTTGCCCTGGAGCAGGTCAACGACCATTTCCACGGCGATGTGCTTTTTGCGGTAGAAGGCTTCGATGGCGCCAAAGAAGGTGATATAAATGAAGAGGAAGCGCGCCCATTCCTCACTTGGCGGATATCCGGAGTTGAAGCAGTAACGCAGAAAGGCGTTAAGGAACACCAGACCAATCATACCAAGGAAGATGCAGGCGCAGAACATCTGGCACGCCAGCGCACCGGCTTGATTGGCCTTGTTTCTATTCTTTATGGATTCACTCATGGCGAAGACCTCAGAGTACCGGGCAGAAATTCTAAAAAAGGGAGCCTGCCCTGAAGCAGGCTCCCCGAAGAGAGGCAGGATTACTTGAAGCTTTCAGCCTTGGCGAAGATCTCGTCGGCATTGGGCACATACATCGTGGGGGTGTTGGGGTCCTTAAAGAGTTCCCAAGTGCGGTGCGCGGCCTCGAGCATGTGGGCCTTCATTTCGGGAGTGGCTTCCGAAACCTTGCCGCCGTTCTTTTCGATCTCGGCGATAGCGGTCTTGTCCAGTTCTTCCACGAGCTGCCACACGTCTTCAGCGGCCTTCTGAGCGGCTTCGTTGAACCAAGCCTTGTCCTGATCAGGCAGGGACTGATAGAGCTTTTCGTTGATGAAGAGGGCATGGATAACGAGGATGTGGCCGGTCATGGTGATGTTCGGGCACTTCTCGTAAACCTTGGTGGAGGTGATGTCGGAGAAGGGGCTGTCGCCGCCGTCGATAACGCCCTGGTCAACGGAGCTCATGACTTCAGCAAAAGGCATGGCCTGGCCGTTGATGCCGCAGTTTTTGGCGAAGGTGGTGTACAGGGTGATGTTCGGCACACGGAGCTTGAGGCCCTTGACGTCGTCAATGGTCTTCACCGGGTTCTTGGTGTAGAAATGACGGAAGCCCAGAGGGAACATGCTGAGGCAGCGCAGACCGGACTTTTCCGTGAAGCCCTTGGTGAGGAGGTCGAACACGCCGCCGTTGATGGCGCGGTGGGCGTGGGCGTAGCTGTCATACATCATGGGGGTTTCCATCATGGCCATGGCCGGATGGAAAGAGGCCACCTGCGTACCGGTCGCGTTCATTTCAACGGTGCCGCGGCGGGTATCGGCGATGTACTTGTCTTCCTTGCCAAGCGTACTGTTGGGATAGACCTTGACCTGGTACTTGCCGTTGGACAGCTTTTCCAGATATTCGCCGAACTTGTGCATACCAATGGTTTCGGGCTCACCCTCAGCCTTCATGCCGGCGATTTTGATGACTTTGGCGGCCTGAGCGGTACCAACCATGGCGGTAGCGCCAAAAATCAGTCCCATAGCCAATGAGAACGCCACTAATTTCTTCATAAGTCCTCCTCGAACTTGGTGGAAAATGCTTCCAGAAAACGCTTCCCATCTCTGGGAACAAGGATGCACCGGCACAACGCCTTTTTGTATCCTGTCTCTTTCTTACTACGCTTGGGAACATATGGCAATGGGAATGAAGACAAAAATTTGCCTTGTGACTAAAAATTCATGGCCGGGAAGAGAGCACCGCAGCTTCTGCCGCACCGGACATGCGTTCATTAAAAGTGATGGAAGGCAACGTCTGCACGGCTTTCCGCCCCGGGCGGCAGAGCTTCATCACCGTGTGCAGGTACTCGCGCCGCTTGTCCAGATAAAAAGCGAGGGGCTTGGAAAAATTCCGTCCGACAAGTCCGTCCACAAAAAGCTGGCTGATCTCGCGTTCGCGCAGCAGCACGAGCTGAGAGCGGGCGAAGACCACCCTGTCGGCCTGAGACATTTCCTTCACAATGCGCTGGAAGGCATCCTGCGCCCGCGGCTGATAAAACCAGAAATACATGAGGTCGAGAGCGTTGATGATCAGGGACTGCTCAAGCTGACGGGCCTCGCCGGACATGCCACCCTCGCGGCCGGAAGGCCGGGCCAGCTTGATGAGAATGTCCTCTTCGGGGAAAAGCAGTTCCAGCCGCGTGTAGCAGGAAAACACCCGCGCCAGCTTGCCCTGGTAGTCCCAGCGGCGCATACGGCGGTTATTCTGGCTGTCGGCATAGCCCTCGATGACGGCGGCCACCGTATCGGAAGCCAGTTTGGACACGATGGCGGCGCCGGGAACCATGTAGAACAGGGGATCCTGCACGTTGAACAGCATGAGGATGAACAGGAAGAACTGGTTGTACCAGGACGAGACGGGAATGGCGAGTGCGCTGCGGAACAAATTGCCGATGGCGGCCTCCCGCGGGAAGCCGCGGTAGATGTTGTGGGCACAGATATAGATGGCGTTGACGAAGTTCAGCACGGTGAACACCACCACGGGATGTTCCCGCACACTCAACCCTAGCAGGTCTTCGAGGAACCAGACGCGCACGATGACTTCCAGCAGGGCCACGGATATGCCCGTGTACATGAGGGAATCGCAGATGCGGCTGACGCTCACATGATCCTTCCAGCGCAGCAGCGTGGTGCGCGACCGCCCGTTGCCGGCCACGACCATCTGAATGATGTTGCGCACGCCGGTGATGCCAAACCAGATAAAGGTGCCGAACCACGCCAGGAACCACCAGTCCTGCGTATAGAGGAAGGAGGCCACGGAGGGAATGAAGCCCGCCATGACCTTGATCCAGTTGGTCACGGTGGTGCTGAGATAGGCCGAACCCGGGCTTTCCTGCTTCTTCTCCGGTTCCTTCTCAAGAAGTCCGTTGGAGCGCTGCGCAGAGACACCGCCCAGAGTGACGAGATTGCCGCAGCGGCAGATCTGGCTGTCGTCATCGGGCGTCCAGGTGCGCCGCCGCTTCTGGCCAAAATGCCTGAGTCCGGGAAGCCTGCGCAGCGCCTTCATGAGCGGAGACACGGCCTCCCGTCTGTCCTCGTAGCTCACGACCTCACGGATGCGCGTGGCGACGGGAATCTCGCCCATGTAGGCGCTGTTCTCGCGCAGGGTCTTCTTGGAGCGCGCGGGCAGCGTCTGGGTGTAGACAAAGCCCATTCCGAAGGAATGTTCGCTGGTGCGTGAGGAACTGGAACCGATGCGGGTCTTCAGCGGATTCTTCCGGTAGTATTCCCAGAGCGTGGGGATATTGGCCAGAATCTCGCCGAACTTCCACGCCCTTTCGATGTCGCCCTGAGCTTCGAGCCGGTCGAGAATCTCATGGACGATCTGCTTGATGCGCGGCCCGCGGCCCTCGTTGAGGACGCGCTGAAGCTCGTTGATGGCCGAAACCTCGTTGAGCTGACCATCGTGCCAGTCTTTAAGGTTAAAAAGCTCAAGGTGGGTGATGGCGCAGTCGCAGTCGTAGAGCAGTTCCAGCACGTCGGGCACATTGAGTCCGGCCAGATTCAGGATGAGGCGGTAACCGGTGTTCAGGCTGGTCAACTCCTCCACCATCGCGGCGGGGGAACGCCTGAGCATGGCGGGCACGTCTTCTTCGCCGGTCTCGGGCAGGTCTGAGCCGCTGATCCACTCCCGGACTATGGTGGAACTCGTCAAAACATCGAGCCGGCGCAGTTCCTCCAGCGCCGCTTCCGCGTCTTCCTGCCTGTGGATGCGCTGTTTCAGAAAATCCGCACGTTCCTCAATGAAGGGCAGAACGTGGGAATGCAGACACTCGGCAAGATGCTCCATGGAAGGCTGGCCCACGCCGATGCAGTTGGAAAGCTCCCCGGGTGAAAGTTCGGGAAGGCTCACGCCCCACTCTTTTTCCAGCGCGGGCCGCTTGTCCCTGTTCCAGGCCTCCAGGCTGCGAAGCACCCGCTTGCGCCGCCATTCCACAACTTCCTGCCCCTGGGCCGTGAGTGCGCGGATCTTGTCCGTCTGAAGAAATTCGAGAAAGTCGGCGGAGGCGGTGAAGCCGCGGGGCGCCCAGACCATGCTGATATAACGGCCGCGGAAGGGGCACTGGAATTCCAGCCCCACACGGACGTGTATGCCCATGATGGCTGCGGCCTCCAGAATTTCCTTGGCAGCGGTGTAGTCGATATAGTTGGAATAGACCACGATGATGTAGCGCAGACCCTTGATCCAGGCGTCCATGATGAGATGCGTGGGAGTCTTGCGCCCGCGGGAATGGGCGTCATAAACATGATCATCGAAGGCGAGCTGATTCCACTCTTCGGGCATTTCCGGCAGGTGGTAGCGCGCCAGCATCCTGCGGACAACGCGGGGCGTTCCCTGCGCGGCCTTGCGGAAGTCATGGGCCAGTTTGAGCTGGGTTGCGGGGTCGCCGTGGGCCTGCACAATGCCCTTCATGATCTGGATGAGGACGCGGGCGGTATTACGCCGCAGCATGGAACGGGCGCTGCTCAAAACTTCGTCGTACAGGGCCTGAAGCGCCATCAGGCGGTCGTCCGCCTGCCCTGCTTCCAGATTGGTGAGCAGATTGACCACCGCATACGCCACACGGGAAACGCGGGAGATCACCAGTCCCTTGATGCCGTGGGGATGCAGGTTCGCGTCAAAAACGGTCTGAGACCTGACGTCGGACGCCCCCTCAAGGATTCTGTTGACCATGGACAGAATTTCTCTGTCGCTGCTGTCAAAATACCATTCTGCCTTCATGATGACCTCACCTGTCTGCCCGCAAACGCCCTCCTTAAAAGAAGAAGAAAGGACTATGGACTTTTCCTTTTTCTATTCTTTGTTGTGACGGCGTGTCAATCATGATTTTTTTCACATCTCTCTGCCCCTTGCGGGAGGCGAAAAACTTGCCAGCCAGACGAAAGCTCTCTATACTTTACGCCCTGCGAGGCCGTCCATGCGCAAGAGAGCAAGCACCGAAAAACACAGCCAAACTTCCCCCGCGGCAGTGCCGCCGGCAAAGCGCCCTGCCGCTTTCAACTTCCGCCGCGGGCCGTGCGGAAAGAACGCACTGCCGCCTGTCTGAGGAGGTCACCATGCCTGAAGAAACGGTCTCTCCCCGCCGTCAGGTGGTGATCTTCGCCCTCATTACAGCGGCCTGCGTCGCCGGGGATGCCATGCTCTATGTGGCCCTCCCCCTCTACTGGGCGGAGGCCGGGCTGAATTCCCTGTGGGAAGTCGGCATACTGCTTTCCGCCAACCGCCTTGCACGGCTGCCGCTCAATCCCCTCATCGGCTGGCTCTATTCCCGCCTGAGCACCCGTTCCTGCGCGCTCTTCGCTTCCGTGCTTTCCGTCGCCGTCACTGCGGGCTACGCCTATGCGCAGGGCCTTGCCGCGTGGCTGGTTCTGCGCTTCCTCTGGGGGCTGTGCTGGTCGCTGCTCAAGCTGGGCGGACTGTTCACCGTCATGGATGTGTCCGGCCCGCACGACAGGGGCTACCTCATCGGTCTGTACAAGGGAACCTATCAGCTCGGCAGCCTTGCGGGGATGCTTGGGGGCGGCATACTGGCCGATCTCATGGGTCTGCGCGTCACGGCCCTCGCCTGCGCGGGGCTGGCTGTGGCCGCCATTGTCCTGTCCGCGGCCGCGGTTCGCCGCATCGCGCCCACCAAACGCCGGACGCCCGCAGGAGAAAGAACGCCGCTCGGCGCCCTGCTGCGCTCCCCCTCTCTGCTCTGGGTGCTGGGAACGTGCCTGTTCGTCTCGCTGCTCATCGAAGGCTTTTTCGCCTCCACGCTGAGCGCCTTCCTGGAAGGACACTGGGGATCACCGCTCTCCGTCTTCGGTCTCGCCGTGGGCTGTGCCACGGCCGCAGGAACCATTCAGGCCATGCGCTGGGGCTGGGATCCGTGCTTTGCGCCCGTTGTGGGCAGACTTTCGGACGGCCGCCTCGGGCGCACCGCGCTCTTTGCCGGAGCCTGCTGGATCGCCGCCGCACTCTTCGCCCTCGTCACCGTGCCCATGCCTCTGGTCTGCGGACTGCTCCTGCTGCTCTGCGTGGAGCTTTGCTGCACCTTCCTGTCCACGCTTTCCGACGCGCTGGCCACGGATCTGGCCGCCCGCTCGCAGGCCGTCTTCGTGATCACGGCCTACACGCTGGCCGTCGATCTCGGCGCGGCCCTCGGCCCGCTGGGAGGCTTTGCCCTGACCGATCTCTGGGGCATGGATGCGGCCTACCTCTTTGCCGCCGCCCTGCTGCTCTTCTTTGCCCTGCGCTGGACCTTCCGTCCGCCGCTGTCCCGGAAAAACGCCGAGGCGGAATGAGGTCAGGCCCGCCCGCCGAGGCCTTCAAAAGAAAAAATCATGTCCAGAAAGGGTGTGCCGAATTCCCGAAACATGCCCCGCGCATCGGCGTGGCGGAGCTGGGAGGGCACACGGTTGAGACCGGCCTGCGCCACCTGTTCCCACGGCCGCCCCAGACGGGCGACGTTGTTCTCGCGGCTCCACGCCGCCAGATCATACGGCAGGTAGACGTTCAGCCAGCGCCGAACCTGCAGCAGGAAGCGCGGTCCGCGCACGCCCACGGGATCCAAGGTGACGAGCGCGTCCACGGGCACGCCGCGGCAGGCGGGGTGCGCCAGCACGTCAAGGGCCAGCGTGCTTGCCCCCCAGCTATGTCCGATGAGGGCAATGCGGCGCCCGGCCCGGCCGTAGCGGGCGATGATCCGGCGCATATCTCCCGGCTCCGGCGTGTAGTTTCTGCCGTTCACGCTCACCCGGACGTCGCCGCGCAGGAAAAGCAGTACCTCGCAATTGTCGTTGATGTACAGCCGTGACTCATACTTGCTGCTGACTGTATATTTCTTGCGTACTGTGATGTCCTTCATTGCTTTTCCTGTCCTTAAATCAACAGCAGGGCAATCGCTCACGCCTCTGTTTTTCCTAAGTATTAGTAATTATGCAGATCCTGTATTAAGAATTCACAAATGTACCCCGGGAAAATTCTGTCGTTTTGTCTATTCTAACGTGAAATACGAGCTGATAAAATATCCGATGTTGCCTTTTGACTATCGCAAATTGCTTTTTTGCTTCCGGCCTTTCAAATATTGTCCCGCGGTCTTTTGCGACGGCGTTTTTTGCGAAAGCGCCCCTTTTCGACCCGGCCGGAGCCGGCGCAATGCCAAGTTTCATACAGTTTGAGAGCAATTATCGTCATTTTCGGGCCTTATTTATTCAATAAAGTCATATTCCATTTATTTTTTCCGCCGCGCCGCCGCGGCAAAAACGGCCACCTCCGGGCCGCTTTTTTGCCAAAAAACGGCCCGATTTCCCTCCCTCCCGCCCCCGCCGGGGCATTGACAAAATCCGCCGGGACAATTACAATGGACGCGATCGAACAAGAATCGTCAACTGTATCTGCTTGAAAGAAAGGCGGTAAAAAATGCCCCCAGACGCCAGAATGTCCTCTGTCAACGACCGGTACAGGATCCCCCACCCCAAGACCCTCCGGGAGGTGCCGCGCTATCTTGGCAAGGTAGCGGGGACCTTCGCCACGCGGCTCCTTTACATCTTCCGGCTGGTCTGGGAGACGAAAAAGAGCCTTTTTCTCATTATGCTCCTGATGTGCGCCGTCAACGGCGTCCTGCCGGTGGCGGGCTCCGTGGTGGGGGCGGAGATTCTCAACGAGCTGGCATTGGTGTACGGCGGCGCGGACCTGGCGATACGGGGCGTGGCGGTGCTGCTTATATGCCAGTTTTCCATTATGTTCCTCACCAGTGCCGTACAGCGGGTATACAATATGTTCAACAGCATCTCCGGGGAGCTG
>NZ_CANRLT010000084.1 GCF_947631555.1 uncultured Mailhella sp.
AGGAGCATGTGCGCAAGCTCCGGGATTACTTCATCTGCCAAATCAGAAAAGCTCCAGTGACGGTACTTCTGAACACCGAGGCCACGCCGCAGATGATCGAAAGCGCCAATTTTGACGCCTGTATCGTGGCCGTTGGAGCGACTCAGGCCGTTCCGCCCATCCCGGGCATTGAAAACGCCATGCCGGCATGGGACGTATTCGGAAACGAGGAGAACGTTGGGAAGAAGGTCATCATCGTGGGCGGCGGCTCCGTGGGCTGTGAGCTTTCCATCCAGCTCGGCGGCAAGGGGCATGACATGACCGTTGTCGAAATGACCCGCTGGCTGGCTGCCAACTCCCAGATCTCCGAACGTATGAGCCTTGAGGAACACATGACACTCAACCACGTCAAGACCATGCTCGAAACCACGTGTACGCGCATCACCGACAAGGGCGTCTATGTCACCGACAAAGACGGCAAGGAAAACTTCCTTGAAGCTGATACCGTTATCGTCAGCGCCGGTTCCCGTGCCCTGACCGCCGAACGGGATCAGTTCGCCGATACAGCCTTCGATGTGATCAACGTCGGTGACTGCGACTGTGTTGGCACCATCCGCACGGCCATCGAATCAGGCTGGGACGCGGCTGCACGGCTGTAATCTCAAACGTATTTGGGACAGCTCACACAGCCGTCCCGATGACACGATAATACAAGGAGCGCCTTATGAATCTGTCTTTCCTGTTTCGCACGGCTCTTTCCCTTGCCCTCACCGGACTGCTCTTGCTCCCTGCTGCCGCTGAAGCCAAAGTCGTCTATCGCTTGGCCAATACCGGCGGTCCCAATGATGACTACACTTTCGGCTGCGAACAGTTTGCCAAAAATCTGAAAGAAATCTCAAACGGCGAGATAGAAGTTCGCGTGATGAGCAACGGTGTTCTTGGCAACGACCGTGTCGCCACGGAAATGTGTCAGCAGGGGTCTCTGGACTTCAATCTCGTGGGCCAAAGCCAGCTCAATCTGTTCATCAAACCCCTGCTCGCCATGGATCTGCCCTACATGGTTGAATATGAAAAAAATCGCCAGTTCCTGATGGCTTTTGACCCCTACGACGGCCCATTGTACAAGTATGTGGACGCGGAAGCTCAGAAAGTCGGCCTGAAGCTTGTTATGACACTGGATTCGCCCTTCCGTTCGTATGCCTTAACGCCCAAATCCGGCGTTGAAAATCTGGCCAGCGCCCGCGGCGTCAAAGCTCGCGTGACCATGTCGCCCATCGAAAAGGGCTTTGTCAACGCCCTGGGCATGAACCCCTGCCCTGTAGGCTGGACCGAAGTCTATACCGCTCTTCAGCAGGGCACTGTGGACGGTGAAATCATCAACTTCGGTACCTTTGCCTCCTTCAACCGCGCCGAACTTGAAGACCGCTTTCTGCTCACCCGGCACAACATGGCTAAGCTCTTCGTGCTTATGAACAAAGCGAAATTCGACGCGCTCTCCCCTGAACAACAGAAAATGATCATCGACGCCGGCCGCAAAGCCCAGATGGAAGAGTGGGACATGAGCGCCGACTTCGATCTTAAGGGCGTGGAATACTGCAAGCAGAAGAATATCAAATTCATCGAACTCACAGACGCCGAAAAAGCCGAGATTAAAAAGAACCTCGCTCCGCTGTATGACGAATACCTGAAGAGCATTGACCCTGCATTCGTCAAGCTCATCCAGGATGTCCAGAAGTAAGCGGCGCTTCCTCTCTCACCTCTTCTTGTCCGGCGGCTAAGTCCGCCGGACACCCCATCTTTTTCTGGAGCCTGTCATGTCGACTTTCCTGAAACTCCTGCGCTGGATGGACGAAAACGCCGAAAAGCCTATCATTGTCATTGCTTGTGCGGCCTCATGCCTTCTCATCCCGTATCAGGTGTTCGCACGGTATATCCTCGGTACATGGTTCAAAATAAACGTGGACACCTCTGCAGTGGAAGAACTCGCACTTTTCTGTCTGATCTGGTGTACCTACTTCGCCGTTCCGCTCGTTATCAAACGACGGGAAAATATCCGCATGACGGCCTTCATCGACTGGCTGGTGCCAAAAAAATATCATCACTTTGTCCTGATGTTCAACAACGTGGCCACATTCACCCTCACCGTGACCATCATGTGTCTGGCTGTACGCCTCCTCCGCCTTCAGTTTCAATTTCCCCAGCAGACGCCCACTCTACGTATTCCCTACTGGATACCTTATTCCATACTGCTATTCGGTTTTTTTGCCCAGACGGTTCGTGTGCTCCAGGACACGCTGAAGCTCGTACGTGAAGAAGGCTGGGGCAAATTACTCCTGGCGGTACTCTTAGCCGCAGCTGTAGTCGCCCCTTTCCTGTTCCTGAATCTCAGCACTACCTTCGTACTCCTTGCAGCCCTGTTCGGCGGCATGATCATGGGTATCCCCGTAGCTGTGGCACTTGGGCTCTCGGGCGCTCTGGCCGTCCACGCCTCAGGTTTTCTCCAGCTTAACATCGTAGCCCAGACTGCCTATAATTCTCTGGACTCCTTCCCCATGCTGGCGGTTTTCTTCTTCGTCCTCGCCGGCATCTTCATGGGCAAGGGCGGCCTTTCCTCCCAGCTTATCGGTCTTGCCGACATGATGCTCGGACGGCGTACCGGCGGTTTGGCCATGGCCACCGTCATGGCCTGTACCTTCTTTGGCGCCATCTCGGGTTCAGGCATCGCTACTTGCGCGGCCATCGGTATGATCACCATTCCCGCCATGGTGGAACGCGGCTATTCCAAAGCCTTTTCCGGTGCTATCGTGGCCTGTTCCAGTGCCATTGGCGTCATGATTCCGCCAAGCAATCCCTTCGTACTCTACGGTGTTATCACCAACGTATCTATCGGCAAGCTGTTTGTGGGCGGCATACTCCCCGGCGTCCTCACCGCAGGACTGCTTATGACGGTCTCCTGGTATGTGTCCAAAAAGAACGGCTGGCGCGGCGAAGACAAGGAATACAGCTGGGGCGAGATCGGTCATGCGCTCTGGGACGCCCGCTGGGCACTCATGGTGCCGGTCATCATCCTCGGCGGTATCTACGGTGGCATTATGACGCCTACGGAGGCCGCAGGTGTGGCTGCACTCTACGGTTTTCTCGTCGGAGTATTCGTCCTCAAGGGCATATCCCGTAAAAATCTCGTTGAAACACTGGTAGACAGTTCTGTTACCGCAGCCACCATACTTTTCCTCGTAGCCATGGCCAGCGTGTTTGGCTATGTGATGGCCATTGAACAGATCCCGGATCTTATCTCCGAATGGATGATCTCCATCACCTCCAGCAAAACCGCCATGCTCCTCATCGTCAACCTGTTGTTGCTTATCGTGGGCGCACTTATGGAATCTGCCTCGGCCACGCTCATTCTTTCTCCCATACTTATGCCCATGATGGTCAAACTGGGGGTGGATCCCGTACATTTCGGCGTCATTATGGTGTGCAACCTGGCCATTGGCTTCATCACACCGCCCATCGGCCAGAGTCTTTTTGTAGCTGCGGCCATCTCCGAGGAGCGAGCGGAGCGCATTGCTTTGGCCGCCGTACCGCTTCTGGGAGCCATGCTTGTCATGCTCTTCATCGTTTCCTATGTACCTGAACTTTCCCTTTTCCTGACCCATTTCATGTAACCCAAAAAGGATATGTTTCAGTCCACAGTCAAGCCCCCATCTGCCGGCTGGCTCAGCAGCCGGCAGATGGGGGCTTGTGCAGATTATCCTCTCCCTTCAGGGAACGACTACGAAAAAGGATTTCATCGGCTCGCCGTTGTGTCAACCATTCTTTCCCCATAACGTGGCGGTTTCAACCACAAGGGAATCTTTGATGAAGGAAAGAACATCATGAGCAATACCATCTGCATTACTGGCGCAACTTCTGGTCTTGGGCAGGCCACAGCTCGGCTTTTTGTAAAAAACGGCTGGAAAGTCATAGGAACCGGACGGCGCGAAGACAGACTTCAGTCATTAAAACAGGAACTGGGAGACTCGTTTTTCGGTCTCACCTTCGATATACGCGACAGGGCGCAGACCTTTGCAGCTTTCGGTTCGCTCCCCGAAAACTTTGCCGCCGTTGACGTCCTGATGAACAATGCCGGTCTCTTCGCCGGACACGGACTGGTTCAGAACGCCGATATGGACGCATGGGAACGCATGGTGGACACCAATATTCTCGGGCTACTCCACTGCACCAGGACAGTGCTGCCCGGTATGCTGGCGAGGAAACACGGACATATCGTCAATATCGGTTCCGCAACGGGAACCCGCGCCTTTCCCACAGGCAACGTCTACGGAGCAAGCAAGGCCTTCGTGCGCCTGTTCTCCGACAACATGCGCGCCGATCTTCTGGGTACGCCCATCCGTGTAACCTGCATCTCGCCGGGCCGCACCCGTACAGAATTTGCCCTTGTCCACAACGACGGCGATGTGGAAAGCATGGAGCAGGAATACCGGCAGGGACAGCCTCTCCTACCCGAAGACATCGCACATACCGTATGGTGGGTAATCAATTGCCCACCGCACATGGATGTGACACAGATAGAAATTATGCCCGTGTGCCAGGCCGATGGCGGCGTCCGTTTTCAGGATGTGGCCCGCTAAAGCCGGAACTTCCAATCCTGACAGGAAACTCCAGAGTGCGACTTTCCCAATAAGTGCTTTTGACGGCGCACATGCAGGACTTTTCTGTATCCCAAAGCATCGCCCTGAAAGCCGTCTACGGTGGTACTCAATCCCCACCGGCTTCCAGGGACAGTGCGGCCCGCCGCGCTTCCAGATCAGCGATCTGCGTTTCCAGTTCGCCGAGGGCTTCCAACCCCTGTTCCGACTTTGTCTCCAGTTCGTGAAATTCCCTGAGCAGCTCCGAGGCTCTGGCTCCGTCCGCATAGACGGCAGGGTCGGCAAGGAGCTTCTCCACCTCGTCGTGACGCTCAAGCACAAGTTCCAGATCGGCTTCCATGGCGGCATAGCGGACTTGCAGGGGCTTCAGTTCCTTATAGAGGGCGTTGCGCAGTTCCGCCTGTTCCCGCTTGATGCGCTTCAAATCGTCGCGGGAAAGCCCCGTATTCCCGGAAGCCCGGCCAGGTTCCGGCACGGGTGCCGCGGACTGCTTTTCAGCGGTCTTTGCCGCATGACGCGCGGCGTCATACTGGACAAAGCCCTCCTTGTACACGGTGAAGCCCGTCTCATCCACGGCCCAGACCTCATCCACGGCCTGAGAAAGCAGATAGCGGTCGTGCGCCACCACCAGCAGCGTTCCGTCAAAGGCTTCCAGCGCCTCCACAAGGGCATCGCGGCTTTCCAGGTCAAGATGGTTGGTGGGTTCATCGAGAACCAGGACATTGCAACGGCGCAGGAACAGCAGCGCCAGCGCCAGACGGCTGCGCTCGCCGCCGGAGAGCGAGGAAACGGAGCGGTCGAAATAGCTCTGGCCCAGCAGGAAGAGTCCGAGGACGCTCATGAGTTCTTCTTCCGAGGTGTGGGGGTCGGAAAGGCGGCGCATCTCGCCGAGCACCGTGCCGCCGAGATCCAGCGTTTCCGCCTGCTGCTGACTGTAATAGCCAAGTCGCGTGGTGGAACTCATATTCAGACGGCCGCCTGTGCGCGAAAGCTGCCCGGCCAGAATCTTGAGCAGTGTGGACTTGCCGCAGCCGTTGTGTCCCACCAGCCCCACGCGCTGCCCCCGGAACAGGGAAAAGGTCAGCGGCGGCCACAAGGTCGTGCCGTCCGGGAACGAAAAGGCCAGATCCGCTGCGGACAGCACCACCTTTTCCGAAGGCGCGGCTTCGGGCCATTTGAAGGACAGCTCCCGGCGTTTCGGTTCGGGCCGGTACTGCTCCAGTTCCTTTTCCAGCCTCTTTGCCTGCTTCTGGCGGGAACCGGCCTGGCGAGCCTTGGTAGCCTTGGCCTTGAAGCGGCGCACGAAATCCATCTTGCGGTCAATCTCATCCGCGATCTGCTTGGCTTCGCGTTCGCGCTGCTCCTCAAGCTCTGCCTGAAGCTCCATGAATTTCGTGTAGCTGCACTTGCGGAAGAGCGGCCTGGACGCCCCCAGGTAGAGCACATGTGTCCCCACATGATCCATGAACACCCGGTCGTGGGCCACGAATACCAGTATCCCATTGAAATCCATAAGGAACTCTTCAAGCCATTCCACGGCTTCGAGATCCAGATGGTTGGTGGGTTCGTCGAGAAGCAGCGCGTCCGCTCCGGCCGTGAGTACGCGGGCCAGTTTCGCGCGCTCGCGCCAGCCGCCGGAAAGCTGCCGCAGGGGGAGTTCCCATTTCTTTCGGGAAAAACCAAGCCCGGAAAGCACGGTCTGGGCACGCTGTTCCGGGTTGTAGCCGTAACGCGTTTCAAGGTCGTGCTGCCGCGCCATGAGCCGGGCAAGCACGGCTTCGTCACCGTTCTGCTGCGCCTGCTCCCATTCCTTCCAGAAGTCCCCCCAGTCCGGGAGCGCGGCCTGTACCCATTCAAGGAGTGGCAGGTCAAGAATGTCCTCGTCCAGTATCTGTTCCACATAGCCCACGCGGCAGCCTCTGGGGAAGATGACCCGGCCGCCGTCCGGAGCGGCCGCGCCCGCCATCATGCGCAGAAGCGTGGACTTGCCCGTACCGTTGGGTCCGCACACACAGAGGCGCATACCATCCGCGATATCCAGCGAGAAATCGTTGAAGATCTCGCGCCCGCCGTAAGACTTGGAAAGATTCTGGATGACAATGTTCATGTTTCAATCCACATTCGGCCCTATCCGCTGGCTGACTCCGCAGCCGCCTTCACACATCATAGTCCACCGCTTCGGAATCCTCGCCGCGGGCCTCGGCAAGCCTGGCCTGCCGTGCCGCCTCCTGCTTGCGCTCCCGCGTCCCCAGGGGGATGAAGGCATCCCAGGCGGCGCTGCGCTCCTGAAGCCGGGAAAAGACCAGAAAGGCCGTGTGGGCGTTCATACGGTCGGCGGGACGGAGACGGCCTGGCACGGCTTTCCAGGGACGCACCAGCACTTCGCACACTTCCGTCTCTTCAAAAGGCCCGATTTCCAGTGCCGCAATAAGCTCTGAAACCTGCTCCACCGTGGGCAGCAGGAAGGCGAGCGGTGCACCCGGCACAAGCGCTTCCCGCGCGGCGTCAAGATAGGCCCAGGGCGTACGCACGTCCAGGAACAGCGCGTCGGCGCGCCTGTCGTTGAGGATGCTAGGCTCGTGCAGTCCGAAGCCCTGCGCTATGTCACGCAGGTGCAGGGAGACATTGTTCCCCAGTCCCGCCCATTCCAGATTGCGCTTCGCCAGTTTATGAAATTCCTCGCGGGCTTCGAAGCTGTGAACGTGTCCTTCCGCACCGGAAAACCATGACAGCGCAAGCGTGAAGCCTCCGGAGCCGGAACCGGCTTCAAGAATGGTGCGCCCCTTGCCCACGCCGAGCTTAAAGCAGATCAGCCCCATGTCCTTGGGGTACATGATCTGGGTCTGACGCTTGATGCCCATGACCAGATCGTAGAGCTGCGGCTGCTCAAGACGGAACGGTACGCCAAGCGCTGTGCGCACTTCCGTCCCGAACTCCGCAGCGGCGAGGTCGCAGGCGCGCATGACGCCGTCCTGAGTGTGCAGATCCTGACGCGGGTCAAGGCGGTAGATGTGGCGTTTGCCGCGCGGGGACGCCAGAATGACCAGATCACCGTACTGAGGCATGACTGTTTCCCGAACTCAAAGGAGATGGTTGAAAAAATACTCATACAGATGCCGCAGGAACAAAGCC
Source organism: uncultured Mailhella sp. (assembly GCF_947631555.1). GTDB lineage: Bacteria > Desulfobacterota > Desulfovibrionia > Desulfovibrionales > Desulfovibrionaceae > Mailhella. The sequence goes on from NZ_CANRLT010000084.1 coordinate 7,761, forward strand.
AGTCCCACCAGAATAGGCGGCTCCTCGCGGACTCCGGCCCGCCGCAGCAGCTCCCGCGCCGTGGGGGTGAAATCGGCCTTGCCGCTGTCCGGCAGATGGCCCATGATGTCCGAAATCAGCACAACGTAGGTATCGGCGTCCTTCATGCGCACCCACAGAGAATCCCGATAGAGCATATACGCCGGCTCACCCATGTCGGGAATGGCACTGCTCATGGCCAGCCGCCACAGACTGGTACACAGCGCCGTGAACAGCGTCTCCGTCTCACGTCTGCGCTTCAGAGAAAAACGCCCGACACCCAGGATTTTCTGGAAGCCCGGAAGATCCGCTTCCGCAAGCAGAATTTCGAAGGTCTCCACCAGCGCTTCCGGCGTGGCGCGTCCGGCCTGAGGATCGGCAACCGTCATCAGGGCCATGCGCTACGCCTCTTCCGGCTCATGCTGCGGAGCCGCTTCCTGACTGCTGCCCTGTTCCGGCGAAGAAACCCGGCGGCGGGAACGCCTGCGGGAGCGGCGGCGTCTGCCCTCTCCTGCCTCAGGTGTGCCTTCGTGAAGTGCCGTTTCCGGTGACCATCCGTCTGTTTCGTGAGCAGTGCCGTTCTCACGGCGTCCGCCTTCCGGCTTTTCGGCGGGGGCATTCTTCCCTGCTCCCTCGGATTCGGATGTGGGCAACGCTTCCTGACGCGCACCGCCTCTGCGGCGCTTGCGGGAAGGGCGGCGTTCCTCCTGAGGATTGCGCTGAGCCTCACGTTCGACGCGGGGCCGGGGCAGGGTCTGTTCCAGGCCCAGGCTGCGCTGATAGTCGGCGTCCATGAGCAGGGCCAGCAAAAGCAGCTGGTCTTCATCATCTCCCTGAGCCATGCTTCTGACCAGGTTCACATAACGGCGGGCACGCTCAAGCTGAAGGCCGGTACAGGCGCGGCGGCGGGCATCCAGCAGCGCTGTCTCTCGCTGTCCCGCGGCGCGGGCCACGTCCTCATCCGTAGGATTGGCCAGAGCCACGAGTTCAATACGGTAAAAGGAGGCAATGCGCTGAAGCTCCATCTTCTCCATGATGTCCACCAGAGAGATGACGGTTCCGGCAGCACCGGCGCGGCCCGTACGGCCAGAGCGATGGATGTAGGATTCGCGGTCTTCCGGCGGCTCGTAGAGGAAAACATGGGACAGGTCGGGGATGTCGATGCCGCGGGCGGCCACGTCCGTGGCCACGAGCAGACGCACCTTGCCTTCGCGCAGTCGGCTGAGCACTTCCTCGCGCTTGTTCTGGGAAAGGTCGGCGGAAAGTTCGTCAGCGCTGTAGCCGAAGCCCTTGAGTACTGCGGCGATGTAATGGACGTTGGCCTTGGTGTTGCAGAAAATAATAGCGGAGGTCGGGTTTTCGGTCTCCATCAGGCGCACCAGCGTGCGATCCTTGTCCATGCGGCCGCACTCCACAAAACAGTGCTGTATGGCCGCCACATGCACCTGCCCCTGCGAAAGGCTGAGCATTTGCGGATCGCGCAGAAATTCCCCGGCCAGATTCAGCACATGCTGAGGATAGGTGGCCGAAAACAGCGTGGACAGGATGGGCTTCTTCGGCAGGTAACGCTGTATTTCCTTCATGTCGGGATAGAAGCCGATGGAGAGCATACGGTCGGCCTCGTCGAACACCAGAGCGCGCAGGGCATCCAGCGACAGTGTGCGCCGCAGGAGATGGTCGAGAATGCGGCCGGGCGTGCCCACGATGACCTGAACGCCGGATTTGAGGGCTTCCAGCTGCCGCCCGTAGCCCACGCCGCCGTACAGGGACGCCACGCGGACGCCCGTGCCTTCGAACAGCATATGTGCTTCATGCTCCACCTGGCCGGCCAGTTCCCGCGTGGGCGCAAGGATGAGCGCCTGCGGACGGCAAAGTTCAGGCTCGACAAGCGTAAGCAGAGGAAGAAGATAGGCGCCGGTCTTGCCGCTGCCCGTGCGGGACTGAATCATGATGTCCCGGCCCGCCATGAGGTATGGCAGGGCGTGGGCCTGCACGGGCATGAGGCGGCTCCATCCGGCCCGGGCGCAGGCGTCCTGCATTGCCGCGGGCAATGTCTCCAGAGAACAGGGGGAAAGGGAATTTTCAGGAGCCGTGATCTGCAGCTCCTCAGTCAGCGGGGAAGTATCAGCCATGCAGGGCGATCCTTTTTTTGTCTGAAGAAATATTATCGGGCAAAAAAATAGTATACCCTATTCCCGTCTGCTTGCCAAGATGCACCATCTTGAGAGAGTATCACTTTAATAATGATAAAAGTTCTTCGATCTTGCCGTTAACGCGAAATCGCTGAAACAACGCCAGAG
>NZ_CANRLT010000085.1 GCF_947631555.1 uncultured Mailhella sp.
GGCCTGCATCGGTTTCAGCATCAACCTCGGCAATTACGTCTGGGAGCTGGGTACGAACTACTTTGTAGAGCACGGCGGACAACTCACCGTACAGGCTCCGGATCAGAACGTCACCCACTATGCGGCCATCAGCAACAGTGCGCTAGAATCGTTGACGCTACAATACTACCTGAACGAACGGCGCGAGCTGAATATCACGCCTGGCGGAGACCAAAACTATAAGGAAAGGGATGACCTCTACACGCGCATGGTCGGCGCACAGCAGTAGGGAGGGACGGTCATGCGGCAACTACAACGAAAAAAGATCGGCATGAGTGCCGGTTCTGGCAAAAAAGCATTGCTCCCCGGAAATTTGATAAATCAACAACCAATCAGGCTCAATATGCAGTTCCCATTTTGGTTTCCACTTTCCCTTAAGAGGATGGTCTCTATAAGTTTGCGGCAATGGCCTTTGATTAATCAGGACAAGCCTTATCACCGCCTTCAATTTTTCCATGTCGTAACCGCGTTTTTCAACACGTTTAACGTCTTTTTGAAAAGGTGTCGTGAATACAGGCTGAAGCATTTATATGCCCAACTGTTTGAACATGTCATCCGCATCTTTAGCGTAATGCAGTCCTTCACGCTTATCAATAGCCTCAAATGCCTTTCTGGTTTCCTCATTGGGGATTTCCAGATTGAACGGCAGGCACTTTTCATGGGCTACTCTGGTCAGCGCGATACGGCAGAGGTCGGATACCGTCAACCCCATTTTCGCAAGCACGGCTGCCGCTTCATTCTTGATGATCGGGTCAATTCTGGCACGAACATAGTCATTGGCAGGCATAGGTGTTCTCCTTATTTTCAATATTGTAGCTCACATAAGCATAAAGTCAATTTCATTCCCGCCATCATCATGGAGGACTGTCATGGCCTCGTCTGACCTTCCCGCCACTTCGGAAGTCCTGCTCCCGACCGATGCCGGCAAACATATTCCGGACAATTTTCAGGGTCAGAACTGGGATACTCGGGGTACAAGTCACGGCGGTTCAAAGGGGCTGTCCTTCTTTCAGGCAGCGATTCCGGCCTGCATCGGTTTCAGCATCAACCTCGGCAATTACGTCTGGGAGCTGGGTACGAACTACTTTGTAGAGCACGGCGGACAACTCACCGTACAGGCTCCGGATCAGAACGTCACCCACTATGCGGCCATCAGCAACAGTGCGCTAGAATCGTTGACGCTACAATACTACCTGAACGAACGGCGCGAGCTGAATATCACGCCTGGCGGAGACCAAAACTATAAGGAAAGGGATGACCTCTACACGCGCATGGTCGGCGCACAGCAGTAGGGAGGGACGGTCATGCGGCAACTACAACGAAAAAAGATCGGCATGAGTGCCGACACGATAAAAAACGCAATCGTTCCCGCTTACTTTATAAACAAGAAGCCAATCCGGTTCTATATGCAACTCCCGATATGGTCTCCACTCGCCTTTGAGGGCATGATCACGACAGCGTTCAGGCAGTTGTTCCTCATTAAGCAAAAGCGCAATTATCGTTTTCAGCTTTTGCATGTCGTAGCTGCGATGTTCCACCTTTCTCAAATCACGACGAAATTGAGCGGTAAAAGTAGGACTACGCACTTATATCCTCAACTGCCTGAAAAGGTCTTCAGCATCCTTGGCGTGAAATATTTCCTCTCCCCGTTCCGCTTTCTCTATAGTTTCCCGTGTCAGGGCATTGGGGATTTCCTCGCTGAAAGGCAGACGCTTTTCACGGGCGATTCTCGTCAGTGTCATGCGCAACGCATCGGAAACGGTAAGTCCCCAATCCGCAAGAATGGCACTGGCTGCGTCCTTGATGGCAGGATCAATTCTGGCGCGTACAACGGCGTTAGCAGACATAGTTATTCTCCTTTTGGCAAATGTAGCCCAAATGTACGCGTTGTCAAGTATCGCATGGCACTGAATCGGGGAGGCTGTCATGGCCTCGTCTGACAAATTTCAGCTCCGCCCGTATCCGTCAAAAGTGCCGAACATTCGGCCGGTCACTTCTCAAGCGTCTCCAGGGTGAGGTGGTCGTTGGTGAACACGCAGATGTCCGCCGCAATGGCCATGGCTTCGCGCACCACCTCGGCAGGCTCCAGCGAGGTATGCCGCAGCAGTGCCCGCGCCGCCGCCAGTGCGTAAGCTCCGCCGGAACCGATGGCCGCCACACCGTCGTCCGGTTCGATCACGTCTCCCGTTCCTGTAAGGATGAGGGTGCGTTCGGCATCGGCGACCAGGAGCAGCGCCTCCAGCTTGCGGAGAAACTTGTCCTGACGCCAGTCCTTGGCCAGTTCCACCGCCGCACGCAAGAGGTTGCCCCCGGATTCTTCAAGTTTTGCTTCAAAGCGTTCAAACAGGGTGAAGGCGTCGGCCGTAGCCCCGGCAAAGCCTGCCACCACCTGCCCGCGGTACAGGCGGCGCACCTTGCGCGCCGTGTGCTTCATGACCATGGTCTGCCCCATAGTCACCTGTCCATCGCCTCCAATAGCCACGCCGCGCTCGCTGCGCACGGCAAGAATGGTCGTCCCTTGCAATTCCATACTCTCTCCTGCGCCTAGCGGGCGCTCTTCATGATCTTTTCGCGCTCGCGGGCAATCTCTTCATACTTCTTGATGGCCTGCCGCTCCTCAGGTGTGCTGGCGGCTGTTCTGGATTTTTCCAGGAGGTTCCGAGCCTTGCGCATGTCGCCGCCATAGAGCGCGGCGTAGGCAAGGTGCAGATAGCCTTCGCTCAGCTTGCGGCTCGCCCCCAGGGAACGCCCGTAGCAGGCATGGACTTCCCGGTCTTCCGGGACAAAGCGCAGAACCTCGCGGTAGCGCTGCTGGGCCTTCCCGGGCTCTCCCGATTCATCCAGAAGACGCGCGTAGTAAAAAAGCCCGTAGTAGTCCCGCGGCGCCAGGCGCAGGGCTTCTTCCAGATGCCTGCGGGCACGCCCCATGTCGCCCTTGGTATATTCGAAGATCCCCGCCTCGCGCAGGATGAGCGCATCACGGGGGGCGAGTTTCAGCGCGGAAGAAAATGCCGCCTCGGCCTCCTTCACCCGGTTCCTGCGGGCGGCAAGCACACCCTTGCCCAGGAAGCCCACCGCCGTTTTGCCGCGTGCCTCGAAAAAACGTTCCGCCAGAACCGGATCGCCGTAGCGTGCCCAGAGCAGCGTCTGGATACGGCGAAAGCGGCTGTCGTCCTCCCCTCGGGTGCGGAGAGACGCGGGCAGGGACTGAAGCTCCGTGCGGATGCGCGCCAGCCGCAAATTCAAGTCGGGGTGCGTGGAAAGGTAGGTGGGCATACTCCCGCGAATGCCCCAATCCTGCGACTTCAGCACCTCAAAGGCCCCGCCCATGCCTGTGGACGGATAGCCCGCCTTGATGAGGTACTGCATACCGAAGCGGTCGGCGTCATCCTCATCGACACGGCTGTAATTGAGCATGGCAGCCGAAGACGCGGCCATGGAGCCGGCCATCAGCGCGCCGCCGGCATCGCCTCCCCCGGCTATGCCCGCGGCCAGTCCCGCCAGCATCCCGGCAAGAGAGGCCAGAGACATGACCTTTCCCCGTTCGACGCGGCCGGCGATATGCCGCTGGGTTACATGGGCTATTTCATGGGCCAGCACGCCCGCAAGCTCGGATTCGTGCCTGAGCTGCATCATGAGTCCGGAATAGACGAAAACGAAGCCCCCGGGCGCGGCGAAGGCGTTCAGGGAATCGTGAAGCACCACCTGCACGGGAAACTTGTACGGCTGCGGAGGCAGGACGGAGACGATGCGATCCACAATGGACTGCGCGTATTCCCGTATCTCCGGATCATCGGCCATAGGCATGGATGAGGTGACGAGGACGGAAAACTCCCGCCCCATCTTCATCTCGTCCTGAAGCGTGAACTCCCCGAACAGCGCGGCATGAGCAGAAAAGGGAGCCAGAAGCAGCCCTGCCATGCAAAACGCGGCGATCCAGGTGCGCAAACGCATGATAACGCCTCCGCTGCCCGCCTCAGGCAATGTCCCAGAACGCCCCGGAAGGCGTGTCCCGCACGGCCACGCCCAGAGCGGCAAGCTCGTCGCGGGCGGCATCGGCCCGCGCAAAGTCCCTTGCGGCACGGGCCTGCGCACGTTCTGCCAGAAGCGAAAGCACCTTGTCCCTGTCCACGCCGCTGCGCAGGGCGCGCGTGTCCCGAAGCTCTTCCAGAAATGCGGCGGGATCGGAGCCAAACACTCCGAGAATGGCGGCCCACTGCTCTGCCAAGGTATGGAAACGGGTCAGCAGAATTTTTACACCTTCCTTACCGCGCAGGGCCTTTTCCTCCAGCACACGGTTCATCAGGCGCACCATGCCGAATACATGTCCCAGTGCCCCCGCCGTGTTCAGGTCGTCGTCCATGGCTTCGAAAAAGCCTTTTTCCAGCGCTTCGAACTCGTCCGCCATATCGGCAGGCACGGCTCCGGGCTTCCAGCGTTCGCGCCGCGAGGCCTCTTCCGCATCGCGAAGGCATTCATAGACACGCTTCAGCGCGCGTTCGGCATCGTCCATACTCTCAAAGCTGAAATCTATGGGGCTGCGGTAGTGCTTGCCCAGCAGGAAGAAGCGCAACGTTTCAGGCTGGCGCTGTTCCAGAATATCGCGGATGGTCTTGAAGTTGCCCAGGGACTTGGACATCTTCTCCGAATTAATCTGCACAAAGCCGTTATGCACCCAGAACCTGGCGAGTTCCCTGCCTGTGCAAGCCTCACTCTGGGCGATCTCGTTCTCGTGATGCGGAAAAATCAGATCCTGGCCGCCGCCGTGGATATCCAGAGGCAGATCGAGCGTCTTTTCGCTCATGGCCGAGCATTCCAGATGCCAGCCCGGGCGTCCCTTCCCCCACGGGCTTTCCCAGAACGGCTCGCCGGGCTTGGCGGCCTTCCACAGGGCAAAGTCCAGCGGGTCTTCCTTCTCCTCTCCGATGGCAATGCGCGCGCCGGAACGCAGATCATCCACGTCGCGGCCGGACAGCTTGCCGTAGCCGGGGAAGGAGCGCACACGGAAATACACGTCGCCCGAGGCCACGGCGTAGGCGTGTCCCGCCTCCACCAGCCGCCGGATCAAGTCCTGCATGGCGGGGATGTATTCCGTGGCGCGGGGCTCCACATCGGCGCGGCACACGTTGAGGCGATCCATGTCCTCATGGAAGGCCGCAATGTAGGTTTCGGCAATTTCCGAGCTGCTCTTTCCCTCGCGGTTGGCACGGGCAATGATCTTGTCGTCCACATCGGTAAAATTGCGGACAAAGGTCACCTTCCAGCCCTTGCTGCGCAGATAGCGGGTCAAAACGTCAAAAACCACCGCGGAACGCGCATGGCCGATATGGCAAAGGTCGTAGGCGGTAATGCCGCAGGCGTACATCCCCACCTTGCCGGGGATGCGCGGCTCGAAAATTTCCTTGCGGCGGGTCATGGTATTATACAGCTGCATGAAGACTCCCTGTCTCTCCTGCATGGGTACTGCCGGGCGCCTATCCCACAGGACACGCCCGGCGCAGGCCGCTTATGCCGCGGCTCTCCTGATGCGCTTCAGGCTCTCTTCCCGCCCCAGCGCGGCCATAATGTCGTGAACCGAAGGGCCGCCGGCAAGGCCGATGAGCGCAGAACGCAGGGGCGGCCCCACCTGCTTGAACTTCAGCCCCTTCTGCTCCACATAGTCATGAAGCAGGCGGTCAATGGCCTCGGCCGTGAACTCCGGCAGCGCCGCCAGCAGGCCGTGCAGGATGCTAAGCTGCTGCCTGCCATCTTCATTCAGCGCCTTCATCGCCTTGTCTTCGATGACAAGTGCTTCGGCGGGCGTAAAATAGACCGTGAGCGATTGCGCCAGCGCCGCGAGGTCGGAAGCCCGCTCCACATACATGGGCAGCAGCTTTTCAACGGCCTCCTGCGAGACCTCGAAGCCCAGCTTCCTGACAAAGGGCGCGGTCATGGCCGCCAGTTCAGGCAGCGGCGTGTGGCGCAGGTAGTGCGCGTTGAGCCACTTCAGCTTGTCGGGATCGAACGCTGCGGGCGCGCTGTTGAGGCTGCCGCCGTCGAAAAGCTCCACCAGTTCCCGGAGCGAGAAGATTTCCTGATCGCCGTGCGACCAGCCGAGGCGCACCAGATAATTCACCAGGGCCTGCGGAATAAGGCCGTCCTGCTCATACTCGATGACCGCACGCGCCCCGTGCCGCTTGGAAAGCTTCTGATGATCCGGCCCCAGGATCATGGGGACGTGGCCGAAGACCGGAACGTCAAAGCCCAGCGCCTGATACAGAAGTATCTGCTTGGGCGTGTTGGACACATGGTCATCGCCGCGGATGACGTGGGTAACACCCATGTCGTGGTCATCAACCACCACAGCCATGTTGTAGGTGGGCATACCGTCCGTGCGGCGCAGAACCATGTCGTCCAGTTCGGAAACATCGACGGAGACAGGACCCTTCACCATATCGTTGAAGGAGATGACGCCTTCATCGGGCACGCGCAGGCGCACCACGCGGCCCGGCCCGGCGCTAAGACCGCGGTCGCGGCAGCGGCCGTTGTAGCGGGGCTTTTCGCCCTTGGCACGGGCCACCGCCCGCATGGCCTCCACCTCTTCAGGCGTGCAGTCGCACCAATAGGCGTGGCCGGTCTCCAGCAGCCGGTCGATGGCGGCATTATACACGTCGAGCCGCCGGCTCTGGTAGGTAAGCTCGCCGTCCCAGTCCAGGCCGAGCCACTTCATGGAAGCGAGAATGGAATCCGTGTATTCCTGTTTTGAGCGGAGGGCGTCCGTGTCTTCGATGCGCAGGCGGAATTCACCGCCGTAATGCCGGGCCATGAGCCAGCAGAAGATTGCCGTGCGGCCGCCGCCGATATGCAGATGGCCCGTAGGACTCGGGGCAAAGCGGGTAACTACTTTCATAGGGTTCTATCCGGTAAGAAGCAAAGGTGAAACAACAGAAAACAGTTTGCAGAAAAGCGCTGCCGTTCGCGGTCAGCTCCGCCATACTACTCCGCATCAGCGGCTATGACAAGCCGGCTTTTTTTCAGGAATCCCACAGGATTATACGTTTCTTTGGCATAGCGGAGGCCAAGTTCGCCGGTATCCTGCTCGCGGTTGACGAGTGCCGCGTCCACGGCGGAGTGGTTGACAAAGGCCTGGTTGATGGCCTGATACGCGCCCTTGAGTTCGCCCCGCGCCTTTTCAAAATGCACCACCAGCATGTCCCCCACCAGCTCGCCCACGGAGAAGGCGCCCACTGTGCCGTCCACATAGAGCGCGCCGCCTCTGAGTCCCGGAAGTTTCGCCCAGTTCCCGATGACACGGAAAATCGCCTCGTTCTCCGCCAGGAGCGACGGGCTGTTTTCGCAGTCGCGCCACTGACACCACTGTTCCTGAAGTTTCAGCACGTCCTCGATGCGCTCGGGATGCTCCAGGTCAAGGATGCGGTAGTCTTCGCCGTAGAGACGCCGGAAGCCGTTCACATGCGTCTTCTTTTTGTGGAATTTCGCCCCGGGGAGTTCCGCCAGCTCGCGGCGGTCGTAGAGGTATTCCCACTGGTCGCGGTCGGAAACGGCCCGTACCCTTCCCGGGAGGCGCTCTTCCAGCAGCACACCCAGTTCATCGGGGGCGCGCAGCAGTTCGACGCCCCTGCGGATCTCTGGATGCGCCTTCCAGTTCATAGCGGCCCAATCCCCGGCGGGAACCCAGAACGCCGGTTCCGGACGCGTCTGACAGATCCAGCAGGAATCTTCGCGGAAAGAAAGCCCCAGTCCGAAATATTCGGCCCAGCCCCAGAGATTGGTAAAGGTCAAATCCGCCGTAGGAACGGGAAGGGCGCGGAAAAAGCGCATGTACTCGCTGTATTTGTCGATGGTAAGGGGCGCGTAGCCCTGGGGAAGGTTCATGCCTCCTCCTTTAGCGCTGCGGTGCGGTGTGCCGCGGTATGGCGGGCGTTCAGGGCAAAGCGCGTCCAGTCCTTGCGCTGAAAGACCCAGAACATCAGCGAAGTCTGAACAGCCATGGAAAGAAACATGGCCATATAGACCCCGCAGGCATCGTGAAAGACCAGATGGGCGAGTACCCAGCCCACAGGCAGGCGGATGAGCCAGATGCAGGAGACGTTCACGATCATGGAATAGACCGTGGCCCCGGCTCCGTTCATCACGCCGTTGAGCACCATGCCGGAAACCGTGAACGGAACGACCAGCACGTTGAAGAACAGGTAGTTGACGATCTGCCTCTGAACGGCGGCTTCACCGGAAAAGAAGCGCGCCAGATCGGGAATGAACGGCCACATGCAGGCCGCCACGCTGCTCATGGAGACGGCGGCAAGGACAAACAGCGTAATCCCCGCCCGCTTCGCCGCCAGTTTGTCCCCGGCACCCAGGGCGTTGCCCACGAGTATGGAAGCCGTGACCATGAAGGCCGTTGCCGGCATGTAGAGCAGCGACTCGATGCGGTTGCCCGCCGTCAGCCCCGCCAGCGCGTCCACGCCGTCCGGCAGGGACGCGGTGATGCTGTACATGACCAGATACCCGGCCTGCCAGAGCATACTGTTGATTCCTGCGGGAATGGCCACCCTGAACAGGTAGGGCGCCCCCTTGCGCAGCCAGCGGAGCGGCGGCACAAGGTGATCGGCGAGCAGTCCGCCCCTCTGGAGAAAATGTACGGAAAGCAGCGCCGCAGCAACGTTTGCTCCGAAGGAACTCCAGACAATGCCCTTCATGCCCCATGCGGGAAAGCCCAGCCAGCCAAGCCCCAGGCAAAGATCGCCGAAGATATTGAGCAGGCACGAGATCATGACCACGAAAAGCGGCGCCATGACCTGCCGCGCTGCCCGGAACAGCGTTCCCGCGACCTGCCCCGTGTAGTACGCGGGAAGCCCCAGCAGCATGACACCCAGAATATATTCCGTCACCGGCATGAGCGCTTCCGGCGTCTGGATCAGAATCAGCACGGGGCGGCGCAGCAGGTAGACGATGCAGGCAACGGCCAGGGCTATGCCCACGCAGGCGGCGAGGACAAAGCTCACATAATTCCGCGCCCTGCCGGGCTTTCCCCCGCCCATGGACTGGGTCACGGCCGCCATGCTTCCCGAACCCAGCGCCCAGCCGAAGACCAGAAGCAGTGTCTGCACCTGAAAGGTCAGCCCCACCGCGGCCTGAATGCCGGCGGAAAGCTGCCCAGCCGCCCAGATGTCCGTGAGGCTGATGACGATGGTGCACAGCAGCATGGACATCTGCGGCCAGACAAGATCCCAGATGGTTCTGAAAGGAACTTCCCGAACCCAGGGCGGACAGAGCGAGGACAGCAGACGGTTCATGACAACAGAATAAGACAGCAAACGCGCATGGCAAGCCTTTTCCCGCAGGCGTCCGGCACTCGCCCGCAGGAAGGAGCGCGCCGCCGTTCAGCCCGCGGAAAACGCGCGGGCAAGGTAAAAAAGCGTTCCCGCACGCCCCCGGAAAACGGCGGGGACGGAGGCGGGAACGGAAAGAACGTGCGGAAGCGCCTTCAGTCAACAAGCAAGGCCGCAAGGTCTTCCACCGTTTCGCGGCGGCGGATGAGGCGGGCCTTGCCGTCCAGTCCGATGAGCACTTCAGCCGGGCGCGGCCGGTGATTGTACGAAGAGGCCATGACCCAGCCGTAGGCTCCGGCGTCCAGCATGGCGATCACATCCCCTTCCCTGATGAGCGGAAGCAGGCGATCC
>NZ_CANRLT010000086.1 GCF_947631555.1 uncultured Mailhella sp.
TTTAACAAAAGCCTCAGAACCACATTTCCGGCAATGCATCTCGGTACCCTCCGTTTTTTTTTGAAGGATAGCATAATCTCAAACATTTGTCATTATAAAAGTCAGTGTCTCAATTTTTCAACTGGATTGACCATCACGTTGTCGCTAGGGAAAGGGCTTTGACATTGGCCTTGTTCATTGCGAAGCAGCAATGGCATTGACAATCAAAAGATCGCGAAATTTGAAAAAGATAGGCGGATTTTTCCGGAAATTGCGGAAAAAAAAGGGGGGGATGGATATTTAAAATTCAAAAATTTCCAAAACGAAGCGTCATGGTCATGCCGTTTCGTGAAGGTACATGTCAAAGGCCAAAGGTGAACCGGCATATCAGAAAAGCTGCTTGAAGGGGGAGCGCTTACTCCATTCTCAAGGAAAGGTTTCAGTCCTTTTGCTCAATCAGGCATCACAAAGCGTGTCGGAAAGGGCATGGGAAAGGAGGAAAGCAAAGCGTATCCTTTTTGGTGAATGGCATTCATCCATGTCTATCCCTTTATCCCGAGCTTTCAGGATGAATTTGACCATAATGCTACCCTATATGCTACTCATGAGAGAATGGTATGACATACATTATTTTGTAAAATAAAAATTTTCCGCCAAAGATATTATGCGATAAGTATTGCGCTGTGGGAATTATTTTTGTTATACACATTGCAAAAAGGGAATACCATCATTTCGGTTAATTGGTAATACCTTTATTCATTATCTTTTATCATCACTCACATATCATCACACATAACACAAAAAGATAAGAGAGGACAGAAGCCAACGGTATAGCTTCTGTCCCTCTTTCTTTAATGGAGAACATTATGAAAGAGAATATCACTTTCCTTCCTGAATATAACAACCATCCAATCAATACAGACATTAACAAGAAACAAGGTTGTTATGAGAAAGCATTAGACAAGATTGAGTCTACTTTCAATTCCATGTTGGATCAACATTCAAAAGTTATGGTAGTAAGATTTGATGTACGGTATCCGAATAACGATAATATACAATGCAATAAAAATCAAGTATATGACTTTACTTATAACCTCAAAAGGTCTCTTAATAGAGAGAAAATAGGTGGTGGACACAAGGTAGATGCCAAACTTATGTATGTTGAAGAACAGGATAAAAGTATACACAAACATTATCATTTTAATGTTATTGTCAATGCTAATGCAAAGAACAAAAGTTATCCAATACTCCAAAAAGCTGAACGTCTTTGGAAAAAGAGTTTAGGTACAGAACAGGATGGGTTAATTGACTTTTGTTCTTCTCATGAAAACGGTATCATTATTGACAAGAACAGTGATGATTTCAACAGCAACTATAATAAGGCTTTTTATCAAGTTTCATATCTTGCCAAAGTTCGGGGTAAGGAAAATCGTGATAAGGGGTCCTGGCTTATTAAAACTTCACGATAATGTCTCTGTTATACCTTCAAACTGGGGTGTATAGCTGCCAGGTACAGTCAATGGGAATTGGGGTGTCCACTTCGTCATAGCTGATACGCTATCATGATGAACGCTCGGCTTCCTAGACGACCAAGGAACTGACGGATTCTTCCGATGTATTGTGGAGCAAAAAATACCTTCCATTTCCGTAGAAGAAAAATCATGAGACGCTTTATGGAATTGGAAGGTATAGAACTGAAAGATGACTTGATGGATGCTTTTCTGAAATGGATTAATCTTGTTAGAGATACATTCCAGAAGAATATGACAGAAACGTATATTTCCTCTCGTAGGATTCAATACATCCTGAAAATCTATAAACGCTCAGGCAATTTCAGCAAATCGCTGGAACTAGCCCTTTCCAGATATTCCGAAGAAGACCGTTCCAGCTTTATGCTTACATGGAAAGCCTGTTACAAGGATTGAGTTTACAATTCCAAAATGACAGCCTTTTTCTCATCATCAATGTGACAAGAGGCAGGTTCAATCCATTCAGCGTGTCCATCATCACACTTCATGTATAATTTCAGGTCTATTTCCTTTTCTTTATAAAAAGTAACATATTCATAACAGAACTTGACATCATCGAACATCTTTTTGATTGGCATTGGAATGTCATACGAACTATCTTTATAACAAGGGGCAACACTCAGAGCTAATTTAAACGGAAGATGGTCACAGTCTACAACAGGGCGGTCATTTACATAAATGAAATAATCACCCTTACCTTCGTTCATACACTTGTTAAGGCATTCATACAAAGCAAGCGTCTTCATAGTTACTCTCCACAAGGTTTAGAAAGAAATGTTTCAGTGTTATCAATATCGTAGGCAGTCACAAGAACAAGACCAAAGTCCAATCCTATGACGCCTAGAATCTCACGCCGTACAAAGGTGTTCTCCAACTCCTCAACACAAGTGTATACATGGGAATACCTATTCTCGGGTTCTGATAAAAGCCGGTAAAGTTCCAAGACAGTCACCAGGTGACCTTCCTCTTTCTTTACCCTGCGAGCCGTTATCTTTTGGTCTAGCCGATTTTGCCCACACGGTCAACGAAAACAGGTAAATCCGCCCGGCACTGAAGCCACCTGCACTGGCTGCTCAGCAGGGGGTAAGGAATAAAAGCCCTGCGGGGTACGCAGGGCGAAGTTCACCTGTGGCAGGTTACTATGCAGGGGCAAACAGTTACCAGGAAAGACGCGGCAACTCTTTGACAATCTCCATCGTCTTCAAGCTCACGGTTATTACGCTCAGAAGCAGGTCAAGGATGTAGCGTGGCTGGTCATGTTCCTTCGCCCAGTCATTGGGGTCGTTGATGATGCCACTGGCCTTGTCCGTCTTGATTTGGTAGCGCTCCATAACCCACTCGATGGCAGAACGACCATTGACTACATACTCATAAGCTTCCAGCGGAATGTTGGAAATCCTGATGTAGCCATTGTAGTCGATGACCGTCTTGTCGTCCTTATTCGGGAAGCGCATCTTCTCCACTTGGAACTTGCCGCTTTCCTCGCCTTCCACATGGACTTGAGGACAGGCTGGCTGTGTTTCGTAGTTCAGGTGCAGTTTGGCCAGATCGCGTCCAGCCTTACTGAATGCCCAAAAGTCCGCAGGCTTTTCCACCAGTGGTAAACGCGGAAGCATCTTCTTCAAGTCCGCAGCAAAGGTTTTGCGATAGTCTGGCGAATGTAGCAACCCGTAGACGTAGTAGAAAATATCTTTCTTCGTTACCTTGGAACCGTAGTTTATTCGGCAGCGTTCCAGAATAAAATCCGTCACACCGTCCTTGCGCACATATTGAGTGCCGTCTTTTTCATCTAGTAAGGTTTGCTGATATAAGTTCTTTTTCTCGTAATAATAAAGTGGAAAGCATTGACAATTAAATTGAAACTGGAAATCAGGTATGCTGTTTGCAATATATGAAGAAAATGACTTTTTATTACCTGTGCCAGAAACGCAAATTACAAGATTTTCTGTATCATTAGTTGGAAATAGAAAAGACATTTTTCCAGGTCTCTCGTTTAGTGATGCATGAAAATAGAAGTTTATCATATTAAATGGCCTATATATAGAAGTGTATAAAGAATTTTCATCAAATATTTTTTTACGTTGCCGCCTTAAATCCTGGTGAAAAGCCGCCGTCATTGTAATATCTTTTGAGGTTATATTTGGTCTTGGTTGACCATTTTTATTTAACTTTACTAGTTTATTATAGAACATTATTGTATGTTTTACGTTTGCTATCAGTGTATTTTTTGAAAAATTATAGCACCAGGCGTCGCGTGCTGTCACAACGCCGGGAGAATAGTAAGGCACAAAAAATGTCTGCTTATTGTCCTTGTTGTCCTTATCTCCCAGCGGGATAAAGGTACTAAACTGTTCGTTGCGCTGATTCAGCCAATCCCCGTGAGCATTGGGATGAATCTGCTCCCACCCCATGTCGGGACTGAGGACGCTACGCTTTTTGGCAATAATCTTAAGCTTCTCTTCCCTGCTCAGATAGTCACCAATGTCATGATAACGAATGTAGGTTTTGCCATGATTCCGGGGCTTTTTGACCAGAAC
The DNA here is from genome assembly GCF_947631555.1 of uncultured Mailhella sp. Classification (GTDB taxonomy): domain Bacteria; phylum Desulfobacterota; class Desulfovibrionia; order Desulfovibrionales; family Desulfovibrionaceae; genus Mailhella. Next base: position 4,046 of record NZ_CANRLT010000086.1, read on the forward strand.
AGTAATGGCAACACCGGTCATGATGTTAAATACGTTCTTTCCCTCTTTTTTCGCAAGTTCCCCATGTTTTCCGCGGATAGCTCCACGAAGATTAAAGACATAAATCTCACTGAATTCTTCTTCCAGGCACTTGCGGAAGCCGTCCATAGCGTTGGCGTTGAGCCAGCCGCCGTTGGAAACGAAAGCTATGATGCCACCCTGGTCTTTTGGCAACCTGTCCGAGGCCCATCGGAAGGCCTTAATGTAGGAGTCGTAAACACTCTTGCTTTGTATTGCGACTGAATTTTTTACATAGGTATCTGCGATGCGCTTTTCCAGCTTTTCATAATGCTGGTTCTGTGCATTGTCATTGGCGGATTTCTGGCCTACTGAATAGGGCGGGTTGGCAATGATAACCTGAATAGGAGACTTCTGCTGTTCCTGCATCCGTTCAGAGTTCCGCTTAAGTCTAGGAGCATGGAGCCAGAGGTCACTATCATTTTCGCTAAGCTGGAAAGTATCCGTCAGACAGATGCCGTCAAATGGAGTGTACTCCGTTTGTTCTTCTTGTACGGCGTGCCAAGCGTTTTCAATATTGACAGAGGCGATGTAATACGCCAGCAGGATGATTTCGTTGGCGTGCAGTTCCCGTTTGTATTTGCGCTTCAGAGCGTCCGGTGCGATAAGACCATTCTGAATCATGCGCACGATAAAGGTTCCTGTACCGGTAAAGGGGTCGAGGATATGCACGTTTTCATCCGAGAGTGAGCGCCCAAAGGAGGCTTGCAGCACATCCGCAACAGAACGGTTGATGAAGTCCACAATTTCTACTGGTGTGTAGACAATACCCAATTTTTCTACGGTGAGCGGGAAGGCAGTACGGAAAAATTTGTCGTATAGCTCGATGAGGACGCGCTGCCTGCCTTCGGCATTATCTATACCGGAAACGCGCATTTTCACAGATTCATAGAAGCGTGTCAGTACTTCTGCGTCCTTCTCTAGTGCCTGCTCTTTCAAAAGCTCAATCATGCTCTGCAAGGCGCGAGAAACGGGATTATTTTTCACAAAAGAATAATTTTCAAACAGAGCTTCAAAGACGGGCTTGGTAATCAAGTGTTGAGCCAACATCTCCACTACTTCGCCGGAAGAAACAGCGGGGTTGATATTTTTGCGTAAATCTTCGAGGAGTCCGTCAAAAGCGACCTTATGCTCGCCAGGCTTGGCGATGAGCCGGTTGATACGTTCCATGTAGCCCTGAGCGATTTTCGCCACATCTGCTGCCCATTGCTCCCAGTAGCGCTTCTCGCCGACCTTCTGCACCATTCGGGCGTAAATGACGTTTTGCAGCCCGTGTATCTGAGGCAGAGGAAGTTGTATCGGCGCAGACCCGCGGGCATTGCCTGAGTTTGCCCAACCGTCTCTCTCTCTCTCTCTCCCTCACATGCTGCTATAAACATTGCAAATAAAATTATAAAAAATAAGTAGTTATCTTTATCAATTTTATCCAAAAAATCCATTTTGGATAATGAATGGATAACCATCTTCCCTTTTAAGTCTTTCGTCGTTATCATGCCTTCATGAGTGACGTAACAAGCCGAAAATACATAAAAACTAAGTTCGAGGGCGTTTTCTATCGCCTGTCTTCCAAGATACGCAACCCAAAGACGGGAGAGCCGGATCGCATCTACTGTTTCTGCTACACTGATGCCCAGGGAAAGGGTCATTGGAAGACAGTAGGCAGGCACAGCGAGGGTATCCGGCCCCCAATGGTCAAGAGCGAACGGGCAAAATTCATCGCCGAGATCGCCAGCACAGGTATAAATCCGGCTACCCGCGACAATGTGACGATTGGTCAGCTTGTTGACGCCTACCTTGCCTGGGGCAGGAGCGAAGGAAAGTACGTTGACCAGCACTACAGCCAGTACAAGGCCCATCTCAAGGCCAAAATCCACGATCTGCCTGTTTCCGCTCTGAGTTCTGGACTCCTCTCCAATCTCAAGGCAGAGTTGCTCGCTACCCCCACGGGAAATACAAAGTCCAAAAAGGGCGGAAACGTCAAATCCAGGGGCAGGGCAAAGCCCCGAAAGACTCTGGCGGGCCAGACCGTCAACAACATTTTCAGCTTCATGCGTTCCGCTATAAATAGGGCAATTGCCACCGGTGCATGGAGCGGCGTCAATCCGTTGTCCACCAAGAGCGGCACATGGAAGATGGTCAAGGCCAACAATGAAAGGCTTCGTTTTCTGACCAGAGAGGAAGCCAAAGCTCTTCTGGACGACCTCGAAAAGCGGCATCCGCAGTTGCACGATATGGCACTGCTCTCCCTGCGAACCGGCCTTCGGCCCACGGAAATATTCAAGTTGCGCGGACAGGACGTGGACGGAAATGCTTGTGGCCTCTATATCATTCAGAAAGGGGGCAAGCGGGTGTTTGTCCGTGTGCCTGAAGATATGATTCAGATGCTTCAAGCGTACAAACGCAAGCCAGCAGAACCGATTTTCCAGCAACCGCGCAAGCGGACGGCTTTTGATAAAACGCCCGCCTGCTTCCAGACCGCTGTCAGAAAGCTCAATCTGGCCCCGAAAGATGGCGACAGCCTGTACGCCGTGACTTTGCACACCATGCGGCATACGTTTGCGTCTTGGTTGGCACAGTCCGGCAAAGTCTCGCTCATGGAACTTCAGAAACTCATGCGCCACAAGAACATCACCATGACCATGCGTTATGCGCACCTCTTTCCCGGACAGGAAAACGAAAAACTGTCGATTATAGGGGACATGTTGGCTTGAAGTTGTCATGCGCCAGAGTCCTCGGAAGTTTTGATCCGTTTGGAAACGATATAATCTTCTATCACGGAACGTTCATACAGAACACGTCTGCCGAAAGTGGTATACGCTGGGCCGATACCCTCCGAGCGCCACTCGGCAAGCATTTTTCTGTGAATGCCGAACTCACGTTCGACATCCTTTGGGGCAAGCAGCTTTTTCCCTTGTGGACTGACGACATCAGTCTTTTTCTCATCTTCTATTGCTGCCCGTACAGCTTCCATGAGCAAGGGGAGTAACTCTTCTGGAGTAGTGACGATGACAGTCGGACTTTCTGTGAGCATATTAGCCTCCGATGCAAGGAAGCTCAGGGAGTGAATCAGGTGACAGGTTATAATATTTTGCAATAAGCTCAGTCATGCTGTGGCAGTCATTTTGCTCAAGCATTTTTTCTCTGTGTCGGAGAACGCCACTGTAACTTATGCAAAAAATTTCAGCAATTTCTTTACTGGTTTTTCCAGCAAGAATAAGTTGGAAAACTTCCCTGCCACGTGGAGTAAGAACAAGTTGTGATACATTTTTCGGAAGTCCAGACAAAATTGCCCGCATGAGTTCGATATTTCCATGCACGTCATACACCATTCTAATAGTCGCCAGATGCCTGTAAACAGTTGTTCGGTGAATAGATAACATGCGGGCAATTTCTTTTGGGACATTTGCCCATTGCCAGCAGTATGACAATTTGACTCTGTCGTCTTGTGAGTCCCTTCATGGCTACAACCTCTACGAAATCGGTTTTCGGACATTAACTGTGTAGCATGGGGGATTTTTGGGCGGCAGTGGTAGAGTTATGCAAGTTGAAAATATTTATCTCGACGGTTCTTCAGGTTCAAGAAGGGAAGGCTCCATCCTCTGCTGAAAAGCGTCAGGAGGGGCTTCCCATAACTATCTAAAATAAAAAATGATTATTCAGAACACTGCTACGCTGATGCCCCAAGTGCCCGACACAAGCAGAGCCGTCGCCGCAAGCGCGTGTTTGCGCCATATGCCTTTGCCTTCGCCAAAGGCTTTTGCAGCGTGAATGCCCTCAACCACACAGTCGCCCATGCAAAGGATGCCTGTCAGGATACCCACCGGCTTTGCCGAGGGGACACTATTTCCTGTGTGCCATCATTCGCCCGCAAGACCTATCCTGCATCTTCGTGCGCTTTTCCGCTTCGGCTGTTATCCCACAGTTGCCTGGATGCTCCCTGAACATCGCTCTTCATTTAGACGTATCCTCTTGTAAACGGAAGCGTTAGCTTTTGTCCTGCTTTCCCTTCTCGGAAAAATGCAATTTTTCGGAAAGACCTCTTGACAGTCGCACGAGGAAAGGGCAAGATAATTTCATCGAGCGGATGGATCGCTCGAAGAATCCTGTCAATAAGGGTTCGCGAAGTGAGGATGCTCTCCCTTTGATGTTTTCCATCACCATGTGATGGTTGGATTCGTAAAAACATGCATGGCATCATCCTTACGATGTGGAAGAGTGCGGCATCAACGGTGATACCCCTTCCCCAGTGTTGCGTAACCTATTGATTTGACAGGTCTTTATGCTCTCTCTCTCTCTCTCTCTCTCTCTCTCTCTCGACGGAGTATTGCATACGCTGAAAACAGCGTGCGTCTCTATTCGTTAACTGACATTCCAGTACCGTAGTCCAGCCCATGCGAGATGTTTTTCTTGCATGGGCTGGATTTGTTTTGTCGTTTTTTTTGTCGTTACTTGTTTCTCCACGGCATCTCCAAAATTTTTAAAGGAATTTCATCATGGCAGACATACGTCTTGTTCGTCCCGAAGCTGGAACAAATCAGGCAGTAACGTGCGAACCTGAAGCCAGGTTCGTGTTTGATTTCCCCACCGATGCGGCCACCCTGTCCCGAAATGGCGACAACCTGGTCATGACCTTTGAGGATGGGGCAACGCTGACCCTGACGGATTTTTACAAGACCTATTCGAGCAAGAATATGCCGAACTTTGAGGTGGACGGAGCCCAGGTGGCCGGTGCGGATTTCTTTGCGGCCATGAATGAACCGGATCTGATGCCTGCCGCAGGTCCCGGCGGGCGTGCTGCCGCCGCGGGCGTTGGGGGTGGTCGCTATCATGAATACGCCAATATGGCCCTGTATGACGGTCTTGACCGTCTGGGAGGTCTGGACGTGGGCTGGCCCGATGGAGGCTATGAGCCGGAAATCGACGGCGCGGCCGGTCGTGTGGGGGAAGACGCCGGATATATCAACGCCACGCCGAGTCTCGACAATTTCATGACGACGCCCGACCCCGAGGGAACCGATCCGAACGCGGCGGGTACCGGATCCGCTGGTATTATAGTGGACGAAGCTGCCTTTGCCGCGGGAACCGGCAGAGACGCCGGCAGCGGTGACAGGGGACATGGCTACAAGGGGCGCGGCGGCTTTGACGTGCACCTGAACGGCGAAGGCGGTACGGTCACGCTGACGGATCCCGATGGCAATAAGGTCACGTTTGGCGTGAACAGAGAAGGCAACGTGACGGTTCAGCAGGGTACTGGCCTGACGGTGAACGGCGTCCTGGTCAACGACTTTTCAGGCGCTGTCGATGGCGATGGCACGCTGCATGTGGAATACGAGTACGCTCTTGAAGGAAGCCGGACGCATGAAAATGGGAACAGCGTAGGCGCGGATGACGCCCTGCGCGGACAGATCGGCATCCATGTCGTGGACGGCAACGGCGATACCGCCGACGGCTCTCTCAGCGTGGAAGTCCATGATGACGGCCCGGTGCTGAGCGGCATCACTGTGGCCGGAGAAACTCAAGAAGACGGCACGGTGGTAGTGGACGATGCGAATGGTACGATTACGTTCACGCTTGATGGTGCGGCGTTTGGCGCAGA
>NZ_CANRLT010000087.1 GCF_947631555.1 uncultured Mailhella sp.
CACGAACCTTCAACCCGTCAATTCTTCCCGCTGATTATGCCTTTCCTAATATTTCAACCTCTAATTATAACAGAGCCAAATAAAAAAATATTAAAAAATCCAATGGCTAAGCGGCTTAGCAATTTTTTCACTATTGTTTTGTCTGCCGGTATATGATAAGCAAGGAAAAACGTCATGAATGGGAGTAGCAGACGGGGAGTCTGCAGGCTTTCATTTTGCTGTGAAACACAGGGAAACATAAGGAGTTTCAACATGTTGAAAAAATTTGGCCTGCTGGCCGCCGCTCTGGTTCTGGGAGCGCTGGTGTTTTCCGGTCCCGCGGAAGCCGCCAAGAATTTTAAGCATCTGTCCTTCATGGGCAGCTATCTTGAAAAGCATCCTACCGTGGTGAACCTCTGGCTCCCCTATTTCAAGGCGACTGATGAGAAGTTCGGCGGCAAGCTGTCCTTCGACTATTTTGCCCTTAATGCGCTGTGCCCCGAAGCCGAGGTTCCCCAGGCCATTACCGACGGCCGTCTGGATTTCGGCACTCTGCGTCCTTCCGTGTACCCCGGCAAGTACAATCTCGCGAACGTGGTAAACATCCCCGGCATGTGCCCCAACGCCATTGTGGGTTCTCTGGTGAGCGAAGACATCATGCGGAAGTTCCCTGAAGTGACGGCCGAGCTTCCGGCAAACAGCGTCCACTTCACTTCCTGGGCCTCCGCCGCCTATCAGATTCACACGCTGAAGCCCATCAAGACGCTGGAAGACCTGAAGGGCGCAAAGATCATCGTCTGGGACTCCGTGGTTCTTGAAGTCATCAAGGCTCTTGGCGGCAACCCCATCCGCATGAGTTCCCCCGACACCTATCTTGCTCTGTCCAAGGGTATGGGCGATGGCGTTATCTGCCCGCTCGCTCCGCTCAAGTCCTACAAGATCACCGAAGCCACCAAGTACCACCTGATGCTTAACGTCATGGTGCAGAACTTCACCATGGAAGTGAACAAGGATCTGTGGGACTCCATGCCTGACGACATGAAGGACTACCTCAACAAGACCGGCGGCATGGAAATGGCTCTCGGTGTTGGCAAGTCACTTGAAGACGGTGCCAAGGCCGATACTGAATGGATGAAGAAGCAGGGGCACACCTTCTTCTATCTGACGGATGAAGAACGCGCTCCCTTCCTCTCGCTGCTCAGCGGTTTTGCCGATGACTGGAAAGCGTCCTGCAAGGGCATCGATCCCGCTCTGGTCGAAGCTGTGTACAAGTACGCTCAGGAACGTTCCGCGTTCTACACTGAAGAAATGAAGGCCGGCAAGTACGGCGATTACCAGATGTAAACTTTGCAGGGAGGGGATGAAATCCCCTCCCGCTTTGTTTGTACAAGAGACAACCCTCTTTTAAGGCTCTTTTTTGTATGCGGCTCGTGCGGGCTTCGAGCCGCCAAAAGCCGAGGTTCCCATGTCAGAACAAGTTTCTCTTTCTCCCGCTTTTCAGAGCGTCTACCATTTTCTGGAGACGTGCACGACTAAAATCAGCTGGTTGAGCCACCTGTCCATGGCCATACTGCCCGTGCTCATCAGCCTGGATGTCTGCTGCCGCATGTTCGGGTTCAGTGTGCCCGGCTCTCTGGAAATGCAGGAAAATTTTCTGGCGCTCACCACGTTCGCCTTTATGGCGCTTCTGCAGCTGCAGGACCGCCATATGATGATAGACTTCGTCTATGAGCGCATGTCTGTTGGACTGAAACGCTGGAGCGACATGACCGTTGCCGCTCTCGTACTCGGCGTGATGGTACTGCTCACCTTCGAGAGCTACGGCGCCTTTCTGAGCAAGTTCGGCACTCAGTCCATGGAACTCTATGTCCCTCTGGAGTTCTACTACTGGATGCCGGTCTTCGGGCTTGGCATCACGTCCATCATCGCACTCTTCCAGTTCCTGCGCGAAATCGTCAAGTGTCTCTCCGGCAGGCACTTTTTTTCCATCCTGCTCGGCGTGGGCTTCGCATCTCTGCTCGCCTGGCTGCCGTTCTGGTATCGCGACTGCCCCTATGAAGTGTCCAACCTTATCCTCGGACTCATAGCGTTTGGTCTCCTGTTCCTGTTCCTGTTCATCCGTATGCCCATTGCCTGGGCCATGACCATCATCGGAACCATGGGCATGGTCGCCGTGTCCCGCAACGTCGTTGCGGCCCTCGCCGCCGTTGGCAGCACCCCCTATTCCGCAGCCGCGAACTACAACCTCATCGCCCTGCCGCTCTTCGTCTTCATGGGCTGCATGATCCTGTATTCCGGTATTTCCGTTGACCTCTTCAACTCCGCCAACAAGTGGATAGGCCATATGCCCGGCGGCATGGGCATGGCCGGCGTTGCAGGCTGCACCGGCTTTGCCGCCGTGAGCGGCGACTCCCTCTCCACCGCCGTGACCATGGGTTCCGTTTCACTGCCGGAAATGATGCGTCTCAAGTATTCGCCCTCCCTCGCGACCGGCGCACTTGCCGCGGGCGGAACACTGGGCATTCTGATCCCTCCGAGCGCGGGATTCATCATCTACGGTATTGTGACGGAAGTCTCCATCGGGCGTCTGTTCATGGCCGGCCTGGTTCCCGGCGTTCTCCTGGCCCTGATGTTCATGGCCTATATCTACTATGTGGCCGTGCGCCATCCCGAACTCGCTCCCCGCGGCCCCAAGTACACGCTGACGGAAAAAATCCAGTCTTCCCTTGGGCTTATGCCGATTCTCGCTCTGTTCGTTCTGGTGCTCGGCAGCATTGTTGCCGGCGTCTGCTCTCCCAACGAGGGCGGCGGCATCGGCGCTATGGGCGCCTTCCTCTACGCCCTGGTTCGCCGCAAGGTGACAAAGGAAAACCTTCTGGCCTCCCTGCATGAAACCGGCGAACTGACCGCACGCATCATGGGCATCATGATCGGCGTGACCGTGCTCGGCTATTTCTTCGCCGCCACGCGCCTGCCCTTCCTGCTGGCCGACTTCATCACCTCACTGCCGTTCAACAGGTACTGGGTTTTCATCATCATCGTGATTATCTATGTGATCCTCGGCTGCATGATGAACGTCATCCCCATGCTCATGCTGACGCTGCCTTCCATCTTCCCCACTGTGGTGGCGCTGGGCTTTGACCCTGTGTGGTTCGGCGTGGTTTCCGTCATGATCATGGAAATGGGACAAATCACTCCTCCTGTGGGCGTGGTGGTGTTCGCCCTTGCCGGTGTCGCCAAGGGCATTCCCATTGAGACCATCTTCAAGGGCATCATTCCCTTTGTGGGGCTCATGATCCTTGCGGTCATTCTCATCACGCTCATTCCGGAAATAGCCACCTGGCTTCCCTACACGCTCATGGGTCCCGAAGTCCTCTAAGATTCCAGCGGCGTTCGGGATACCTTCCCCGAGCGCTTCCCCTCAACTCGCATAAAGGAGTTTTTTATGGGTCATCCTACAGTTTATCCTACCGGCGTTACGCTGTACAATCCTGAAAAAGCCTACAGCGGCTATACCGTCATGCCCGTCAAGGATCAGGGCGCCATGCTCATTGATATGAACGGTCAGGAAATCAAACTCTGGAAGGGCGTCCACGGCTTCCCGAACAAGATTTTCCCCGGCGGCTATCTGCTCGGCAGCCGCGGCATCCGCAATCCCAAATACGGACTTCAGGACCAGGTGGACCTCATTCAGGTGGACTGGGACGGCAAGGTGGTCTGGGAATTCAACCAGGCTGAATTTATCGAGGATCCGGGTGAAAAGCCGCAGTGGATGGCCCGCCAGCACCATGACTTCCAGCGTGACGGCAGCACCACCGGCTACTACGCCCCCGGCCATGAACCCCAGTCGATGTCCGGCAACACTCTGGTGCTCTGCCATCGCGATGTCCACTGTGAATATATCTCCGACAAGCCCCTTCTCGACGATGTGGTGTATGAAGTGAACTGGGACGGCGAGATCATCTGGGAATGGCAGGCTTCCGACCATGTGGAGGAAATGGGCTTCTCCGAAGCGGCCCGCAACGCCATGGCCCGCAATCCCAACTTCCGCGGCGGCTCCCTTATCGACAGCGCTCCCGGACTCGGCGACTGGATGCACATCAACTCCATGTCCACCCTTGGACCCAACAAGTGGTATGATGCCGGCGACGAACGCTTCCATCCTGACAACATCATCATGGATGGCCGCGAAACCAATATCATCTTCATCATCAGCAAGAAGACCGGCAAGATTGTCTGGAAGGTTGGTCCCGACTACAGCATTGGCCATCCCGAACATGCTCTCGGCTGGATCATCGGCCAGCACCATGCGCACATGATTCCCGACGGTCTCCCCGGCGCGGGCAACATCCTCGTGTTCGACAACGGCGGCTGGGCCGGCTACGACAATCCCAACCCCGGAGCTCCCATCGGCGTGAAGGCAGCCCAGCGCGACTATACCCGCGTTCTGGAATTCAATCCTGTCACCCTTGAAATCGTCTGGCAGTACACTCCCCACGAAGCCGGCTTTGTGGTTCCGCTGGACGCCAGCCGTTTCTACAGCCCCTTCATCAGCTCCGCTCAGCGTCTGCCAAACGGCAATACCTTCATCACGGAAGGTTCCGACGGACGTATGCTCGAAGTGACCGCCGACCACGAAATCGTGTGGGAATTCATCAATCCCTATAAGGACGGCCGCAACATGAACATGGTGTACCGCGCCTACCGCGTGCCCTACGAATGGGTTCCCCAGGCTCAGCACACCCCCGAAGTGGCCATTGCTCAGGCTGACTGCGCCACCTTCCGTATGCCCGGTGCCGCTCCCTTCGGCAGCCGCAGCAGCGAAGTGGAAGTAGAAGGCACTCTCGGCTATGTGGCCAACGCCGGTGACTGCATCGCCGCCACCGAAGACTAACCCCTGCGGGGTTCTCTCCCTTCTTTCAGCGAAACGCGCTCGTTCGCCCGGGCGCGTTTCTTCTTTTTAACTGCCCCCATGCCGCCGGACATCAAAAAACAGCAAAGGCCGCGGCATCACAAAACGCCGCGGCCTTTTGCTGATGAGGAAGTAAAGTTTACAGAATAGCCCGATACGCTTCGGCAGAAAGCAGCGCGTCCAGAGCGCCCAAGTCTTCGGGCTTGGCCTTGATGAGCCAGCCCTTGTCGTAGCAGGAAGCGTTGAGCAGCGTGGGCGTACCGTCGAGGTCGCCGTTGACGGCGGTCACTTCACCGGCAATGGGCATGAACAGCTTGTTCACGGACTTGATGGATTCCACTTCACCGAATTCCTCGCCCGCACCGAAGCTGTCGCCTTCGGAGGGAAGATCGACAAACACCACTTCGCCAAGCTGATCCTGGGCGTAATCGCTCACGCCGACGACGATCTCATCGCCGTCCTTGCGGGCCCAGATATGTTCGTCGGTATACTTGAGTTCGGCGGGGAGATTGAGTTCCGCAGCAGTTTTGGCCATGTTGTTCTCCTTGATTTGAAGAAGGATGACCCGGCGAGGCCGGGCCGCAGGTTGATGCAGACCCCTGTCACGGCAGAAGCGCCGCAGCAGGGAAACTCAGTCGGTGAGGGAAGCCGCAGCTTCCATGACGCCTTCCGCGAGGGTGGGATGGGCATGGATGGTTCCGGCAATGTCGGCCACGGAAGCTCCAAGCTGAAGTGCCAGCGCACATTCGGAAATGAGGTCAGTGGCGTGCGCTCCGGCAAAATGCGCACCGAGCAGCTTGCCGCTGGACTTATCGGCAACGAGCTTGAACACGCCGGGCAGTTCACCCATGGCCTGTGCCTTGCCGAGTTCCCGGAACTGAAATTCCGCCGTGACCACGTCCAGCCCCCTGGCCTTGGCCTGCGCTTCGGTCAGGCCCACGTCGCCGATTTCAGGCGAGCTGAAGATGCCTGAGGGAACCACGTCATAGTTGGGCTTTTCCTGCGCGCCGAAGATGTTGGCCACGGCTACATGCGCTTCTGCAGACGCCATATGCGCCAGCATGATGCGCGCCGGGCCGAGAATGTCGCCGATGGCGTACACACCGGGCACGGAGGTTTCCAGAAAGTCGTTGACCACGATGTATCCGCGCTTGTCGGTTTCGATCCCGGCTTCGGCAAGGCCAAGTCCGGCACTGTTGGCCACACGGCCGATAGTCATGAACAGACAGTCGGCTTCAAGAGTGGCGGGCTTCTTTGCGGAAGCGGGCACAAGTTCCGGCGCAAGGAAGGGCGAGGGGCCAAGGTCGGCGAAGACCTTGCCGTCTTCCACCCTGGTGGCGGCGACAGTGCGGCAGAGTTCCACCTTGATGCCCTTCTTCTTGGCTTCGCGCAGGAGCAGCTTGCTCATTTCCTCATCCACGGAAGGCACGGGCAAAAGTCTGTTCTGCCCTTCCACCACGGTGACTTCACTGCCAAAGGCTCTGAAGATAAAGGCCAGCTCCATGCCGACCACGCCGCCGCCCACAATGACGAGGCGTGCGGGCACATGGTCAAGTTCCAGAGCTTCATCGCTGGAAAGGACGTGGGTGCCGTCCACGGGCAGAGACGGCAGATTGAGCACATTGGACCCTGTGGCGATGATAACCTTGTCGCCTTCCACGTCCTGCACGGAACCATCGGCCATGGCGACCTTCACGAGATTTGCGCTGACGACCTGTCCGCGGCCGGAGACGACCTTGACCTTGAGCTTCTGGCAGGTCTTTTCCAGGCCCCCGCGCAGGGTTTCCGAGACCTTGCGCTTTCTGGCGATGACGGCGGGCATGTCCACGGTGGGAGTACCTGCACCGCTGATGCCAAATTCCGCGGCGCGGCGGATATTTTCCAGCGTTTCTGCAGAAGATTTAAGGGTCTTGGTGGGAATGCAGCCGCAGTTGAGGCATGTGCCTCCGAGCCATTTGGATTCCACGAGCGTGACTTCCGCGCCGCGTCTGGCGGCGTCGAAGGCGGCCGTGTATCCGCCGGGACCTGCACCGATGACAGTGATGCGAAGTGCCATAAGATCTTGCCTGCCTTGCAGAAAAAGTTAAGGCGTATTGGCAACGCCGAAAGCAGCTTTGTGCGGATACAGTGCACGCCAAAAGCGTGCAACGCCCCGCATGAGGAAAAGGACTGAAACTTATTCGCTCTTGATGATGTCGGTCTTGGGAAGCGCGGAACGCACCTTGGAACGATACGGCAGCAGGTTGTCGAGCGGTTCCAGCCCCTTCACGAGTTCGGCCGCTGCCTGGATGCCGAAGGGAAGCATCATGTCGCCGCAGGCTTCCGCCACCATCTTTCCGGCAAGCGCCGCATCCGCGGCGGAAAGCCAGGCAAGCGAGCCGTCGGCCTGCTTGATGGGTTCAAGGTAAAGCCGGATGACGTTGTCCTTGAAGGCACGCACCAGAGCAATGGTCTTGCCCAGTTCTGCGGCGGAAGGCGCTTCGCCGCCCACAGCCGCGGGATACACGGAAGCCGGGCCGGGAATATTGAGCCTGACGCGGGTCAGGCAGCCGGTGCCGATGAGACGCTCCAGAAGACCGGCGTTGCGGCCGTCGGTATCGAGAACCACCTGCAGTCCGCCCTTGGACAGCGTGGTGATGAGTTCGACGAAATGCTCTTCTTCTCCGGCGGGCACTTTGGACACGTTCAGTCCGGAGATCCAGCCGTGCAGCATCTTGCTTTCGGAAACGGCACCGGCATCGCCGAGGGCCTTGCCGGAAAGCAGATAGGCAATGACCACGCCCGTGCCCTGAAGCACCACATCGCCGTCATCGTCATGGAACATGGGAAATTCCACGCCGGTTTCGTTGCGGTGCAGGAATTTGCGGTTGGCGCGGTAAAAGCCGTTCACGATATCCTTGTCGGCTTCAAGATCATAGCTTGAGTAGGCTATGCCTTTGGCGTCCATGAATTCATGCGTGATGCGGCAACGGATACAGTTGGGAGCCTTATAAAGAGTGATAGCCATGTCAGAACTCCATAGCGGTTAGAACATTCTGCGTTCCCGATGAATTTTGCCCGAACCGTTCCGGCCCGGAAAAGGGAATCTCCCGGCTATTTCAACAAAAAACAGTAGGGAACGCAATAGCGATTTTCTCAGTTTTCTGTTGCCGGCAAGGATTTCGACCTGCTTCCGAGGAAAAGTGAAACGCTGCGTTCTCTTTTTCCACAAAGATCCAGCCCGATATTTCCGTTTCGGGGACTCTTGTGTACGGCAGAGACGATGTATATACTGTCCGCATGTTTTCCAGTGAAGAAAAAACGCGCGCTGTCGCCGCACTGCTCTCGTGGTTTGACGCACACAAGCGCCCTCTCCCCTGGCGGAGTTCCTACACACCCTATGAAGTCTGGATATCGGAAGTCATGCTCCAGCAGACACAGATGGAACGGGGCGTTCAGTATTTTCTGCGCTGGATGAAACGCTTCCCCACACTTGCATCCGTCGCCGAAGCCCCGGAGGAAGAAATCCTGCATTACTGGGAAGGTCTGGGCTATTATCGCCGTGCCCGCTTCCTCCATCAGGCGGCAAAAACTGTGATGGAGCGCTTCGGCAGAGCCTTGCCCTGCGCAAAAGAGGAACTGGCCTCGCTGCCCGGCCTTGGCGAATACACCGTTGCCGCCATACTCGGCATAGCCTATGAGCGCGATGTCGTCACCGTGGACGCCAACGTGGAGCGCATTTTCTCGCGGCTTTTCAATATTGCAGAGCCGGTCAGGAAGGCTCCCACGGCCACATGGATACGCCGGACGGCGCAGGAACTTCTCCCACCCGGTCAGGCGCGGGCGTACAATCAGGCACTCATGGAGCTTGGCGCCCTCGTCTGCGGCAAAGCGCCCCGCTGCCCGGAATGCCCTCTTCTCCCCTGGTGCGAAGCGCGGAAAAAGGGCGTGGAAAAAAGTCGCCCCGTGCTGCCCGAACGCCCGAAGGTCATCCCCGTAGTCTCCGCCCACAGCATTCTTCTCTGGAAACGGCAGATCTTGCTCCTCCAGCGCCCCCTGAACGGGCTCTGGGGCGGCATGTGGGAATTTCCCGGAGCGATGGTCGCCGAAAAGGCCTCCCCACGGGAAACGGCCGTACGCAGCATGGCGGAACTCGGCCTTAGGGTGGAGATCCTAGCACCCCTCGGGCAGGTGCGGCACAGCTACACGAATCACAGGCTTACGGCTCACTTTTTCCGCGTCGAGTTCGCTTCCGATTTTTCCGAAGAACAAGCCTCGGCGCTGGCCCGGCGCGTTCCCTGCCGCTTTCTGAACTGGAACGAAGTCGGCACTCTGGCCATGCCCGCGCATCACCGCCGGATGGCAGACCGCTATTTTTCAGGAAAACACCGCGCTTCTGCGGAACAACTGTCATTATAAGAAGGCTCATATGAAACACACCGTCTATTGGATCGAAGGCGACGGCATCGGCCCGGAAATCTGGAAAGTGGCACGTCCCGTCATGGATGCCGCCATGTCCGCCACCACTCAGGAACACGTTCTGGACTGGCAGGAACTCCTCGCCGGGGAAAAGGCCGTCAAGCTCACCGGCTCTCCCCTGCCCCAGGAAACCCTCGATACGCTTGCCACGGCCGGTGTCGCGATCAAAGGCCCTCTGGGAACCCCCGTGGGCGGCGGCATACGCAGCCTCAACGTGGCCCTGCGTCAGACCTTTGACCTCTATGCCTGCATCCGCCCTGTTTACTGGTTCAAGGGCATCGGCACAGAAAAGAGCAAGGGCACCAAGGTGTTCGCCCTGGGCGGAAAAATCAACAA
>NZ_CANRLT010000088.1 GCF_947631555.1 uncultured Mailhella sp.
CCTCGAACCCGTGCTGCGCCGGCAGATACTGGAACTGAGCCTGGGGCTGGACGTCGTGACGGCACCGGTAACGACATGCACTGTTCTGTGCCTGGCTTGCGGCGCCTTCAAAGCCCTGACCCACTATCTGGGCGGGCAGTCCGCAAAAACGCTCCTTGCCGACGCCGCGGCCACCCTGATTTCCATCCCTCTGACGCTCGCCTTCCTTGTCCTGCTCCGGGCGGCCTCCACTTGGGCGGGTGCGGATCCCACAGGGCTGGCAGCGGCTTCGGTCTTTGTGGTGAAACTGGCTTCGGACGCGGCCATCGGCTTCCTGAACGGCATGGAGGACCGCAGGAACAATCTACGGCGGCGCATGGCGGACTACCGCGCCTGTCTGCGCACCTCCCTCGACCTGTACAGCCGCCTTGAGGTCATGTTCCCCGAGCAGAGCGTCGTCAAGCTGCTGGAGCACCCCGGCACCCTGCTGAAAACACTGAAGGAGCGCAGTCCTGTTCTTGGCAACGCCATGATCCTGAACGCTCTGGATCTCATGTACTTCTGGTTCTATCAGCCGCGGGCGGAAGACGCCCTGGCCGCCCGCCTGCGCCGCTTTTCCGCGGGTGAACGGCAGGTACTCCTGGGGATGCAGCAGGTACTGCGGCAGGAAAGGGCCGTCAGCCAGATGTTTGTGGACGGGCTTCTCGGCAGGGAATTCGCCGCGCCGCTTTCCTTCTATCTGGCGCACAGTGAAGAATATCTCCGGCACATGGCCGAACTCTGCGCGGGGAAAAAGAGGCGCGCCTGACCGGAAAAACGCCTCTTGCAGCGCGCTACCATGCGTCAAGAGCGCCGATGTCCGTGAGTGCCGCGTAAAGAACGATGCCCACGGAGGTGGACAGGTTCAGGCTGCGTATGCAGTCCCTGACGGGGATGCGCACATGCCGTTCCGCAAAGGCCTGCACATCTGCAGGGAGACCGCAGGACTCCGGCCCGAAAAGCAGGCTGTCGCGGGGAGAAAAGGCAAAACGCTGGACTGGCTCCCCGGCTCTGGCGCTGGTGCTCACAAGCCGCCGCCCTGCGCCGTCCTCCAGAAGATAGGCGTCAAGAGACGGCCACACCGCAACATCCACATGAGGCCAGTAATCCAGGCCGGCCCGCTTCAAATGCTTGTCGTCAAGGCTGAAGCCCAGAGGTTCGATGAGCTGAAGACGCGTCCCCGTGCCCGCGCACAGACGTGCCACATTGCCGGTATTCGGCGGTATCTCGGGGTGATAGAGGACGACGTGGAGCATGGGCAAAAGAAAAACGCCCGTAGCAAAGGCAGATGGCTCTTCCGCTTCTCTGCTGGAAGCACGGGAAGTTCAGGCGCTATGAACTCTGCGGCAGAACGCCGGAAGGCAGGGGGAATCCGTTTTTCCTCACCCGACTCGAGACCGATCCTGCGGCGCGGCGCTCAGTGATGGGATGCGTTGGGGGAACTCTTTTTGATGTAGGTAATGGCGGCGATCACTGCGATGAGGCCGATGAAGAAAAACGCGAAATCCATGAACTCTCTCCTTGGAGCGGCTGCCCGGTGTGACGGAACTTGTGACGAAAACCATGCTAGAGCCAACCTGCCAAAAGCGCAAGGGCGTTTCCGGCTTTCCCTCCCTTCTTCTCCGATCCTCCTGCGCTGTTGAAGCATTCACTCCTCCCCTGACTTTTAAACATCAATTTCACTATCAAAAAATTTGAGAGGTACCTTCATGGAAATGTGGCTATCCAGCGCCTTGTGCGCTGTTGCGGACGGACGGACAATGGCGTAGGATATTTTTCCGTCCTTTATTTCTCACAGAGGGGGCCTTCATGATCCACGTTGATCTTCATACGCATACCAACCATTCCCACGCCCGCGACTCCGTCCGTCAGATGTTTGAAGCGGGGCAGGCCAAAGGCTTCACCATCCACGGTTTTTCTGAACACTCTCCCCGTCCTCTGGGCTACGACTATCCCCACGAATACCGTGAGCACCTTGACGCCACCTTTGAAGACTATATCCGTGAAGTAGAGGAGCTGAAAAAGGAACAGGCTCCCAAGGGCGTCACCGTGCTGCTGGGCATGGAAGTGGACTGGCTGGAAGATGAGATTCCCTATATCCGCAAGGTAACGGCCGCCCACGAGTACGACTACCTCATCGCGGGCATCCACTTTCTGGGCACCTGGCCCACGGACGCCGTGCCCGCCGACTGGGAGGCCTTCCCGCAGGAGGAACGGTACTCCCGCTACGAGCGCTACTACCGCACCATGAAACGCATGGCCGAGACCCGCATCTTCAACATTGTGGCCCATCCCGATCTCATCAAGATTTTCACCGTGGACGATTTCCACGCCTGGCTGGAACGCCCCGAAAGCATGGCCCTGGTAGCCGAAGCACTCACTGCCGTGCGCGATGCGGGCATGGCCATGGAAATCTCCTCCGCGGGCCTGCGCAGACCCTGCCGGGAAATCTATCCCGGGCCGAAAATTCTGCACCTCGCCCGCGAGCTGGGACTGCCCATCACCTTCGCTTCCGACAGCCACGCCACAGAACAGGTAGGCTGGGGCTTCGAGGAGCTGGCCAGATACGCGGCCTCCGAAGGCTGGAAGGAAAGCGTGGTCTTCTGCCGGGGAACGGTGCAGCGCGTCCCCTTCTGAGCGAGCCTTGCCTGAAGGAAACTCGTGCCTGATATCCGGAATGTCGCTTCCCCTTTCTCTCCGCAGTCCGCGGACGCTCTCATAGGAGCCGCTATGACCAGCCAATTAAAGACTCTTGTCCTCATGGCCTGCCTCTCCGCCCTGCTCATTGTCATGGGCGGCGCACTCGGCGGATCGCAGGGTGTACTCTTCGCCCTCGTCTTTGCCGTAGTCATGAACGTGGGCAGCTACTGGTATTCCGATAAAATCGTACTCGCCATGTACCGGGCGCAGGAACTTTCACCCGCCGACGCGCCGCTGGTGCATCAGATCGTGGAAGAACTGGCTGGACGCGCGGGTGTGCCCAAGCCGCGCCTCTTCCTTGTTCCCCAGGACGCCCCCAACGCCTTTGCCACGGGCCGCGACCCCGAACACGGGGTCATCGCCGTCACCAGCGGCATCATGCAACTGCTTCCCCCCGAACAGCTCCGCGGCGTGCTCGCCCATGAAATGGCCCACATCGCCCACCGCGACATTCTCATCCAGACCGTGGCCGGGGTCATTGCCTCGGCAATCACGGCTCTGGCCAACATGCTCCAGTGGGCCATGATCTTCGGCGGGCGCTCCCAGGATGAAGAAGGCGGCATGAACCCCCTGGCCGCTCTCTTCATGATGATCCTCGGACCTCTGGCCGCAAGTCTCATCCAGATGGCCATTTCCAGACGCCGCGAATACATGGCCGATGCCGCGGGCGCTGAGTACTGCGCCGACCCCATGGCCCTCGCGGGAGCTCTGGCCGGGCTTGACGCCTACAGCAGGCGCATCCCCATGCGGGCCAATCCGGCCACGGAAAACATGTTCATCGTGTCCCCCCTCTCCGGCTCCAGCATGAACCGGCTGTTCAGCACCCATCCGCCCATGGAAGAGCGCATCGCCAACCTCGAAGCTATGGCCCGCACGGGCCGCTACCCCGGATGACGCGCCGCCCCGCCCTTTCCCGGCGGGGCCTTGTTTTCCCTGTTCCCCGACTCTCCCACCAAGGAACAGCTCATGCCTCTCCCGCTCTTTTCCCGCCCCGATGGCTTCGCACTGCGCGGCCTTCAGTTCCTCTGCCGCGTTCTTGATGAAGTCATGCCCATGAACGGCACGCAGAAACGCGACCTGCCCCTGGCCTGCCGGGATCTCTCGGCTCTGCTCACCACGGAACGCAGCGCGCTCGCGCGGCCCTACTGGACTTCGCCGCGCTTCACCTCGGCCTACCTGCGCTACTTCCTGCCGTGGAATCTTGTCCGGCTCACTGCGCTGCTGCCCGGCCTGGAACTGGGTGAAATTCCAGACTCGCCCCTCATCCTCGACCTGGGCAGCGGTCCCCTGACCCTGCCGCTGGCCCTGTGGCTCTCCCGCCCCGACCTGCGCGCCCGCCCCGTCACCATGGTCGTCAGCGATACCGCCCCGCACATTCTGGAACTCGGCAAAACGCTCTTTGAACGCCTGCGCACCGAACTCGCCCCGCAAAGCCCCTGGAACGTGCGCTCCATGCGCGCCTCCGCAGCACAGGCACTGCGCCGCCTCTACGCCGGGCCGGGCGAACTCTGGCTGCTCAGCATGGGCAACGTGCTCAACGAAATGGAAGAACGCCGTGCCAGACCCGGCTGCCGGCTCTCCGTCCGAATGCGCGCCCTGCTCGAAGAAGCCGCGGACAAACTTGGAGAAAACGGACTGATCTTCGCCGTGGAACCGGGAACGCGGCAGGGCGGACGCCTCATGGCGCACCTTCGAAAAAGCGCACTCGGCGGCGCGGCGGAGGACGAAGACGCAGACGGTCTCACCGCCCTGGCCCTGCGGGAAGAATATTCCGCCCGGCTGGAAGACGACGAAGATTGGGAGAACGGCCGGAAAAACACCCGTGAAGACGAGGAAGACGCCTCTCCCCCGCTGTTCCGGCCCCTGGCTCCGTGCCCCCATGCCGCGGCCTGCCCCATGCTGGACAGGCGTTCCACCGCCTGGTGTCACATGAACGCACCTGCCGGCCATGCCCCGGAAGAACTGCTGGAACTTTCGGCCCGCGCCGGACTGAGCAAGGACTCCGTCAGCCTTTCCTTCCTGCTCCTCCGCAAACTGCGCAGCGGCGAAGGCCTGCCCGCGCCTGCACGGGGACGCCGCCTTGCCGCCCGCCTTGTCTCCGATGCCTTTGTCGTGCCCGCTCTGCCCGGCCGCGCCCGCTACGCCTGCACCGAACGCGGTCTCGCCCTCGTGCCGCAGTCCGCACACCTGCCCCCGGGCGCACTCTGCGAAGGCTTCTCCACTTCCGCACGGGACAGGAAATCCGGCGCGTTCCTTCTGAAACTCGATGAAGAACCCAACCCCGCTCCCCGCACAGACACCCGGCCCCCGCGCCGCCCCGCAGGGAACAGAAAAAATGATGAAACGGCGGGGAGGAAGCACCCTTTCCGCCGCTCCGCTGCCGGCGGGCGGGAAGCCCCACCGCATAAAAAAGGACGGACACGGGACGAGCGCGGCGGATAAGACGCGGCCCTTCCCGCGGGAAAGGCTGACTGCGTTCTCTGCGGGGGTAAGAAACTCCGGGAGAAGGCGTTTCCAGTAAAATCTTACGGCCTGCGGACTCCTGGCTGAATTTTCTGCTCTGACCACTGAATTCTTGTGAAGCCCTGCTGCATGACAGAAAGGAGCAAGTTGAATGAAAATATTTAACAACATCACTGATATCGTCCGTGATGATCTCGAAAAAACCATAACGAGAGGCAGTAAAGTTTCCGTTGCTGCAGCCTGCTTCTCCATGTATGCGTATCATGTCTTGAAAAAGCAGTTGGAATCTATTGATGAATTCCGATTTATCTTCACTTCGCCGACATTTATAACAGAAGAAGCAGAGAAGCAAAAAAGGGAATTCTATATCCCGCGCCTGAACCGTGAACAAAGTTTGTATGGTACGGAATTTGAAATTAAACTCCGGAACGAAATGCGGCAAAAAGCGATTGCCCAGGAATGTGCTGCCTGGATACGCAAAAAGGCCCGTTTTAAATCCAACGCTACCGGTGAGAATATGAGCAGCTTTATGACCATAGATTCCGCATCTGAAAAAGTTGCCTATCTGCCGCTGGGTGGATTCACGACCGTGGATATTGGCTGTGAACGCGGAAACAACAGCTATAACATGGTAAACCGCATTGAGGCTCCGTTCTCCACAGAGTATATACAGCTTTTTGAATCTCTTTGGAGTGACCGCGGCAAACTGCAGGATGTCACGGACGTGATCATTGACAATATTAATTCTGTTTATAACGAAAATTCACCGGAGTTCATTTATTTCATAATGCTTTATAATGTGTTCAGTGAATTCCTGGATGACCTTTCAGAGGACGTGCTTCCCAACGAAGCCACGGGATTTAAGCAGAGTAAAATCTGGAGTATGCTTTATGACTTCCAAAAAGATGCTGTTCTTGCGATCATAAACAAACTGGAAAAGTATAACGGTTGCATTCTGGCCGACAGCGTTGGCCTTGGTAAAACCTTCACCGCACTTGCCGTCATCAAATACTACGAGAACAGGAATAAAACCGTTCTTGTTCTTTGTCCGAAAAAGTTGTCCGAAAACTGGACTACCTATAAAGATAACTATGTGAACAATCCCATAGCTTCGGACCGTTTGAATTATGATGTCCTCTTCCATACGGATTTATCGAGAAACGGCGGCTTCTCAAACGGCCTGGATCTGGAGCGCCTGAATTGGGGAAACTACGATCTTGTCGTTATTGACGAGTCACACAACTTTCGTAACGGTGCCGGTACCCATGCCAACACGCAGCAAAACCGCTATGTCCGGCTGATGGACAAGATAATCCGCGCCGGGGTCAAGACCAAGGTACTGATGCTTTCCGCCACGCCGGTGAACAACCGTTTTACAGATTTGAAAAATCAGCTGGAGCTGGCGTATGAGGGCAACCCGGAATACATCAATAAACAGCTCAATACCAGGAAACCTATTGACGAGATTTTTCTTCAGGCACAGAAAGCATTCAATGCGTGGTGCAGGCTGGAACCCAAAGCACGGACAACTGACGCTCTGCTTCGGACGCTGGACTTCGATTTTTTTGAAATGCTGGACAGCGTAACGATCGCTCGCTCCAGAAGGCATATTGAGAAGTATTATGACATTGCAAAAATCGGCAAGTTCCCGCAGCATCTGAAACCTCTATCATGCAGTGCAAACCTGACGGATCTCAATACGTCCATCAGCTATAACGAGATCTATAAGCAGCTGTCCTACCTGACGCTTTGCATTTATACGCCGTCAAATTATATCTTTCCCAGCGTGCGATTAAAGTACAAGGAGCTAACACATAACAAAGGCGATAACCTGACGCAGACTGGCCGCGAGTACGGTATCCAGCGGCTCATGAGCATAAATCTTTTAAAACGCCTGGAAAGCTCTGTTTATTCCTTCAATCTTACGTTGAATCGTATTCTAAAGCTCATTAATAACACCATCAAGGCGATTGATGATTTTGAAAAAAACGGAAAATACAACCTCGATATGTATGAAATAAATGATATTGATTTTGATATAGATGACAGCAATACCGATTATTTTTCAGTTGGTAAAAAAGTAAAAATTAACCTTTCCGACATGGACTATAAAACATGGCGTGCCCAACTAAAGGATGATGCTGAGATACTTAAACGTCTTGTTCTTATGGTATCCGATATCACACCGGAGCATGATCTGAAATTAAAGATGCTTCTGCAGCTGCTGAATGACAAGGTGCGCCATCCGATCAACGAAGGCAATAAGAAGGTGCTGATCTTTTCGGCCTTCGCCGACACCGCAGAGTACCTGTACGACCATGTCAGCAAGCATATGAAAAGCACTTACGGCATGGATACTGCGGTAATCACCGGTTCCATTGATGGCCGCACGACCATAAAGAGCCTGAAGGCGACGTTCAATAACGTCCTGACTTGTTTTTCGCCTGTCTCCAAGGACAGGCAGACTCTGATGCCGGGCAGTACCACGGAGATCGATATTCTGATTGCTACTGACTGTGTTTCCGAAGGCCAGAATCTGCAAGACTGCGACTATCTGGTAAATTACGATATTCACTGGAATCCGGTGCGCATCATTCAGCGCTTCGGGCGTATCGACCGCCTGGGGAGCAGGAACACGTGCATTCAGCTTGTCAACTTCTGGCCGGAAATGACACTGGACGAATATATTAATCTCAAGTCCCGCGTTGAAACCAGAATGAAGATATCCGTTATGACCGCCGCCGGCAATGGTAACCTGATCAATCCGGAGGAGGATAGCGATTTGGAATACCGCAAGCAGCAACTTAAACGCCTGCGGGAAGAAGTCGTGAATATCGAAGACATGTCTACAGGCATCTCCATCATGGACCTTGGTCTGAACGAGTTCCGGCTGGATCTTTTGGAATACATTAAAACGCATGATGATCTCAGTAAGAAGCCGAAAGGCCTGCATGCCGTTGTTCCGGCAGACAAGGAGCATCCGAAAGGCGTGATCTTTGTGCTGCGTAATATCAACAACAATATTAATATTGACAATCGGAATCGTATACACCCGTTCTACATGGTTTATATCGGAGAGGACGGCGATAGTGTATGCGATTATCTGCACCCAAAGAAACTGCTGGATACGGTGCGTCTGCTTTGCCGTGGAAAAAAGGAGCCTGTGCTGTCACTGTGCAGGAAGTTTAACGAGGAAACGGACGATGGCCGGAATATGCGCGAGGTATCCGAGCTTTTGAACGATACAATCCATTCCATCATAAGCATCAAGGAAGAAAGCGATATTGACAGTCTCTTCTCTGCTGGCGGTACTTCGGCCCTGATGTCGGAGATAAGCGGGCTGGATGACTTTGAGCTGATCTGCTTCCTCGTGGTGAAATAGGGAGGTCGCGCTGTGTTTGGGCTGCCCGGAAGTACGGAATTCAATAGAAGAATTCCCAAACAGAAGTTTTATGAAAAACTTTCTGTGCCCCCCGCTCTGAAACGAGTGTTCATTGACCAGATACAAGTGATCTACTGGAGAAACAAGATCGCCTCTACCACCATGAACCTGGCCGCTGGCGAAACCGTCACTGAAGTGGAAATCTTTGAAGTGCGGCTTGAAGACCCGAAGCTGAATGTATCCGTCCTCCGGCAGATCGACAGGGAAATACCCTACCACATCATCTTCCTGCTGGAATACCAGGGAAAGTACCAGGCGTGGACGGCGTACAAGGAAGCAGCCTCAGGCAGCAATGCCTTCAAGGTAGGAAGGTATTATCACACGGACTGGCTGCCGGAGGCAGAGCTGCCGCTCAAAATAGACGGCTTGAACATCGACACGGTCTATGAGAACTTTGTGCGGCAGATTGCCGGAAATACCCTGCGGGCGGATTCCGGCGAAAGCCTGAAAGACTCTGTCGAGCGCGATGAAAAGAAAAAGCTTCTGGAAAAACAGATCGCGGCGCTGAAAAGCAAAATACGGCGGGAAAGGCAGCTCAATCGGCAGATGGAAATGAATATGGAGCTGAAGAAACTTAAAAAGATTCTGGAGGAATTATCGTAGATGCCGAAATCGGCATTCCGAAACAGGACGTAAAAGAATTCCGTCATGTTGTTCGCGATTTTAGAAATGATATTCACCCTTATCAGCAAAGGGAGGAAAAATTTTTTCCAGATACGCAAACAGCATTGATCTGCTTTCAGGTGTTGAAGGCCGCCATGGTTCAGATTGGACATTACAGAAACGGAGGAACCATACATGGAGAAACTGCGCATGGAATCGCCGGATAGAACGGCGCAGAATATCGACAAGATTGCAGCTCTGTTCCCAAGCTGCGTCAC
>NZ_CANRLT010000089.1 GCF_947631555.1 uncultured Mailhella sp.
TTGCCGCGGCCAGCCTCACCTATGCCATCATGGGCTTGATCTCCCGCGCTCACGGCTGGGAAGATTAGCACTTCATATACTTTTCCATCTCTGCGCGCACCTGACATATACCTTCTGATATTCTGCGGGACTCCCGATGTGAAGGCTGTGTTCCAACTCCTGGCTGATGTACTGCCTTTTTAAGCAGCTCATCAGTGCCAGTCCGGCATCCGCGAGCCACTGGTGTTAAACTCCTCCCCTTTAAAATATTTTCTGCTCCGCTCCACCCATGATTTTCGTGGTTAAAAAACGTGCCCTCCCCTCCTCAACCCAGAAATTTTCTCAAAACACTCTGCTCCCTCGGACGGGAACATAGTTCAGACACTCGGCAAAATTGCAGCACGTCAAGTGGTTTTCCTCTTTTTGCCGGAAAGCTGAACCGCTTCATGGTGCATCTGCTTTTTCACAGACGTTTTTTCGCCGATACAGGACTGACTTTTACCATTTTCGCCGCCGTGTGCTCTTTTTCACAAATTTACGCTTTTCACAGAAATTTCACCCTGAAATGAGTTGATTGTTTACACAAACAAGTTTATTATGCGCGCGTTACGGTTTCCGTGGGAATATTTTCGGGGAAAGCGCGGCGCTTGGCTTCCTGTTTTCGGCTGTACAGAGAGCGCTGTGCGAGCGAAGTTCCGCTCTCCCGGGCATGGTAAAATCTTTTTGAGGAGGATTTATGGCGAAACATATGAAGACGATGGACGGCAATAACGCCGCCGCATACATTGCGTATGCTCTGAGCGATGTCGCAGCCATCTACCCCATCACGCCTTCGTCCGTCATGGGCGAACTGGCCGATGAATGGTCTGCCAAGGGACAGAAGAACCTCATGGGGCAGCAGGTCGCCATTCGCGAAATGCAGTCCGAAGCCGGCGCTGCCGGCGCTGTGCACGGCTCTCTTGTTTCCGGCGCCCTGACCACCACCTTCACCGCTTCTCAGGGCCTGCTGCTGATGATTCCCAACATGTACAAGATTGCCGGCGAACTGCTTCCCGGCGTCTTCCATGTTTCGGCACGCGCTCTGGCTTCCCACGCACTCTCCATCTTCGGCGATCATCAGGACGTGATGGCCGCCCGTCAGACCGGCTTTGCCTTCCTGTGCTCCAACAACCCGCAGCAGTCCATGGATCTCGCACTGGTGGCCCATCTTGCCGCCATCGACTCCAGTGTTCCCTTCTGCCATTTCTTCGACGGCTTCCGTACCTCGCACGAAATCCGCAAGATCGAGCTGATCGACTATGAAGATATCCGCAAGGTTGTGAACTGGGATAACGTTCAGGCGTTCCGGGACAGCGCCATGAATCCCGAGCATCCCCATCAGCGCGGTACCGCCCAGAACCCCGACATCTATTTCCAGAACCGCGAAGCCTGCAACCCCTTCTACAATGACGTTCCCGGCATCGTGGTTGACGCCATGAAGCGTGTGGCCTCCATCACCGGCCGCCAGTACAAGCCCTTCGACTACTACGGAGATCCCGAGGCCGACCGCGTGGTCATCTCCATGGGTTCTTCCTGCGATGTGATGGAAGAGGTGGTAGACTACCTGAACGCTCAGGGCGAGCGCGTTGGTCTGGTGGAAGTCCATCTGTACCGTCCCTTCAGCGCCGCTCATCTGCTGAACGTTCTGCCCGCCACCGTTCAGACCGTGACCGTGCTTGACCGCACCAAGGAAGCCGGCGCTCTGGGCGAACCTTTGTACGAGGATGTCTGCACCGCCTTTGTGGAAAACGGCGATCAGATCCGCGTCTTTCCCAAGATCCTTGCCGGCCGCTACGGTCTGGGTTCCAAGGAATTTACCCCCGCCATGGCCAAGGCCGTGTTTGACAACATGCTGGTGGCCGCTCCCAAGAACCACTTCACCGTCGGCATCACCGACGATGTCACCCACCTGTCTCTTGAAGTGGGCGCCAACATCGACACCGTGCCTGCCGGCACCGTGCAGTGCAAGTTCTTCGGCCTCGGTTCCGACGGCACCGTGGGCGCAAACAAGGACGCCATCAAGATTATCGGCGACAATACGGACATGTTCGCTCAGGCGTACTTCGCCTACGACTCCAAGAAGTCCGGCGGCTTCACCGTGTCGCATCTGCGTTTTGGCAAGGCGCCCCTCAAGTCTTCCTACCTGGTGAACCGTGCCGACTTCATCGCCTGCCACAAGGACTCCTACGTCAACATGTATGACGTTCTTGACGGCATCAAGGACGGCGGCACCTTCCTGCTGAACTCCAGCTGGACGACGCTCGAAGACATGGAGCGCGAGCTGCCCGGCCATATGAAGCGCACCATCGCGGGCAAGCACCTGAAGTTCTACAACGTGGACGCCCTCAAGGTGGCCACGGAAGTGGGCCTCGGCAACCGCATCAACATGGTCACGCAGACGGCCTTCTTCAAACTGGCCAACGTTATTCCTCTTGATGAAGCCATCGACTACATCAAGAAGGCCATCAAGAAGACCTATGGCAAGAAGGGCGACGCCGTCGTCAACATGAACATCGCCGCGGTGGACAAGGCTCTCGAAGCTCTGACCGAAATCAGCTATCCCGAATCCTGGGCCGATGCTCCCGACACTGCCGCCGTCTGCCAGGACAAGGATCCCTATATCGCCAATGTCGTCCGGCCCATCCTCGCTCAGAAGGGCGATGATCTGCCCGTGTCGGCTTTCGATCCCGCCGGTGTGGTTCCCCTGAGCACCACCGCCTGCGAAAAGCGCGGTGTGGCCGTGGCCGTCCCCGAATGGGATTCCACGAAGTGCATTCAGTGCACCCGCTGCTCCGTGGCCTGCCCTCATGCCGCCATCCGTCCCATCGTGGCCGCTCCCGAAGAACTGGAGAACGCCCCCGAAACCTTCGTCACCATCGACGCAAACGGCAAGGAACTCAAGGGCTTCAAGTTCCGCATCCAGGTCTATGCTCAGGACTGCCTGGGCTGCGGCTCCTGTGCCAACGTCTGCCCCGCCAAGGGCAAGGCTCTGGTCATGAAGCCTCTGGAATCCCAGCTCGAAGCCCAGGTTGCCAACCTGAAGTTCGCCGAAGAAAACATCTCCATCAAGGACAACCTTGTGGAGCGGAGCACGCTCAAGGGCTCTCAGCTCTGCCAGCCTCTGCTGGAATTCTCCGGCGCGTGCGCTGGCTGCGGCGAAACTCCCTATGTCAAGCTCATCACTCAGCTCTTCGGCGAACGCATGATCGTGGCCAACGCCACAGGCTGTTCCTCCATCTGGGGCGGCTCTTCCCCGACCACGCCCTACTGCCAGAACAAGGACGGCTTCGGCCCTGCCTGGGGCAACTCTTTGTTTGAAGACGCCGCCGAATACGGACTCGGTATGCACGATGCCTACAAGCAGCGCCGTGCTGGTCTGGCTCTCGCCTGTCAGGAAGCTCTGGAAATCCCCGGTATCTCCGAGGAGCTCAAAACTGCCCTGCAGGGCTGGCTTGACAACATGGAAGACGCCAAGCTCTCCCGCGAATACGGCGAAGCGGTGCTCAACGAGCTGAGCGACGTGGATGAAAATCCCGCTCTGGAAAAGCTCTGGAACATGCAGGATCTCTTCACCAAGAAGTCCTTCTGGATCTTCGGCGGTGACGGCTGGGGCTACGATATCGGCTACGGCGGACTCGACCATGTCATCGCTTCCGGAGCGGATGTCAACATTCTGGTTATCGATACCGAAGTGTATTCCAACACCGGCGGTCAGGCTTCCAAGGCTACGCCTCTGGGTTCCATCGCCAAGTTCGCTGCGGCCGGCAAGCCCGTCCGCAAGAAGGATCTCGGCCGCATGGCCATGAGCTATGGCTATGTGTACGTTGCCAGCGTGAGCATGGGCGCAGACATGAATCAGGTGCTTAAGGCATTCAAGGAAGCCGAAGCCTATCACGGGCCTTCCCTGATCATCGCCTACGCTCCCTGCATCAACCAGGGTATCCGCAAGGGTATGGGACGCAGCCTCGAAGAAGCCAAGCTGGCCGTCCAGACCGGTTACTGGCCCATATACCGCTACAACCCCGCTCTTAAGGAAGAGGGTAAGAATCCCTTCATCCTTGACTACGCCAAGGCTCCCGACGGCACTCTGGAAGAATTCCTCCTGGGTGAAAACCGCTACGCTCAGCTCGAAAAGAGCAAGCCTGAACTGGCGAAGAAGCTGCGCTCTACTCTGGCCCAGCAGAACCAGGAACGCTTCGACGATCTGACGAACCTGGCCAAGTAACGCTGCGGACTCTGTTCCCCCTTTAACGATACGGGCGGCCCTCGCAAAGGAGGGCCGCCCTTTCCTTTTCTTGTCCTTCATAAAAGGCAACTGCTGTGATGACACAATTTAAGCTGTGCCTTGCTGTAACATTGGGAAAATTCTTACCTCATTGTAATTATCATAAAATGAACAAAAAAACTACATTTCTACTTCTCGGTTGCATTTATAATTGTGGTGCAAGAGTTCATTTTTACCTTATCCAACTACCAACTTATTGGTCTTTTTTAGGTATTTTGCCGGTATGGGATGATCCAGTCTCCAGATAATGTCCATTGGACGGGAACCTGTATGGCGGACATAGTTTGCCGTACCAAGGAAGGTATATGCCGCCGTGGTTTTATAGGTATAATCTTCTTTGAACTCACGCACAAACAACAACACCCGGCTGCCACGTTCCTGGTGATGGATATAGCGTTGCCCTGTGGCAGAGTTCTCGGCCGTAGTGCTCTGGCTCTGCCAGTGGAACAGTGTGCTGTTAATGGAATAATCGTTGTACATGG
The DNA here is from genome assembly GCF_947631555.1 of uncultured Mailhella sp. Taxonomy (GTDB): domain Bacteria; phylum Desulfobacterota; class Desulfovibrionia; order Desulfovibrionales; family Desulfovibrionaceae; genus Mailhella. The sequence continues at coordinate 4,786 of NZ_CANRLT010000089.1, forward strand.
TAGACGGCGAGTAGTCCTTATCCGCCTTGTTAAGCGTGACAAAAAACACGTCCAATTGCTTCTCTGGCAGCCACTTTACCCCCTCACGGACGGTATCGGGGCGTAGATAGTCCAGTGCTACCAGCAGTTGGTCGCGCGTATAGGTGCAGTACACATCCAGCGGACAATCCGCAAAGCCGATGTCCGCCGGAGTGTCAATGAAATCGATGTGCTCAAAACGGTAGCGTAGCAGGTCACGCAGCTCGCTCAACAAAGTCGGACAATCGGACAGCGTGTAAAGGTTGTTCAACACTTCAGGACTATTCCAATCCTGGGCTGCATTTCCCCAGACCGTGATGTAAAACATTTGCAACATCCGCTTTTCCTGTGGTGGCAGGGCAGCAAAATTCACATTATCCAGCCGGCCGAGGATGTCCAGTAAACTGCGTATCCAGCGGCGAGAATCCGCCACCGCAAACTTGACCATTGCCTTTTGTATCGTTTCTTCCAGTGGTTCGTGGAAATCGTCAATCACATCGGCACGTGCACGCAGTCGTGAGAAAGTCGAAAAGCGGTAAAGGCTGCGGGGGTCAAGATGATAATGGTCCAGAAAATTGCCAAGTGTCAGCATTTTGCCTGTGTCATCGGTAAAGCTGGAGATGCGCGAGACCAGTCCAGCAACGTTGCCATACGAGGCACGAATGTTATCGAGAATGTATTTGGCCGCCTTTTTTTCAAGCTGCACATAACAGCCTTTTGGCAGCGAGATAAAGCCCTCCTTGATTTCCCGACTCACCTCACGAGTAGTGTTGGAGAGCAAGGCCGCGAACTTATCCTCAAAATTATACTTTTTGTTGGCCTGTCCGATGAAATCAAGCACTGTCAGGCAGTCTTTGCCTTCCGCCAGACGTAGACCGCGCCCAAGCTGCTGCAAAAAAATGGTCAGTGATTCTGTGGGCCGCAGGAACAGGACCGTATTGATCTCGGGGATGTCTACGCCCTCGTTGTAGATATCGACCACAAAAATGAACCGCACCCGTCCGGAAACAAGCTGGTCCTTGGCCACGTTTCTTTCTTCATCGGACGAGTGACCGGTCAGGCACATGGAGGGAATGTTATGCGCGTTAAAATAGTTTGCCATAAACTGTGCGTGCTTGATAGATACGCAGAAACCCAGGCCCTTCACCTCATCGATGTCGGTGACATATTTGAGCAATGATGTGATCACCCAATCAGCGCGTTGCCCGGCCACGCCACTGGAGGTGTATAGATTAGACAGCTCTGTTTTATCGTACCCTCCGGCCGACCAGCGAAGTGTACCCAGGTCAACGGTATCGGTCACACCAAAATACTGAAACGGACAGAGCAGCTTGCGGTCGATGGCTTCAGGAAGACGTATAGCGGCAGCGATTCGGTTGCCAAAATACGGCAAGATGCTCTTGCCATCCATGCGTTCCGGGGTGGCGGTCAATCCGAGCAGAATCTTGGGCTGATAGTACGCCAGCAATGTTTGATAGGATGGTGCAGCGGCATGGTGAAATTCGTCCACCACGATATAATCGTAATAGTCCGGCGTCGTTAGCTCGGTAAAAGCACGAGCGTTGAACGTCTGGATGGAGAGGAACAAATTGTCGAGACTGCCCGGCCGTAATTTGCCGACGAACAGTTCGCCAAAGTTGGCATCTTTGAGTACAGCACGAAAAGTGTGTAAGCTCTGCTGCAAGATCTCCTCGCGATGGGCGACAAACAACAAGCGGCAGGGTTTGCCTAGGTGCTGCTTACGGAAACGCTTATAATCCAGTGCCGAGATGACAGTTTTACCAGTACCGGTAGCAGCCACTACCAGATTACGCATATATCCGCGCACGGCACGCTCGGCTTCAAGTTGGTCGAGGATCTCCTGTTGATAGGAATAGGGCCTGACATCCACTGTATACAGTTGGACATTGTTGCTGTCGGTATATTTTTCGGACTTCAAAGCACGAGCCAAACGTTCGCGCTGGCCTTCGTCGTAATATTCAAATTCGCTTGCATTCCAATAGCTTTCAAAGGTCGCGGCAATTTTGTCGATGGTTTCCGGCAGATCTTTTCTGGTGACCTTAATGTTCCATTCCAAGCCGCTGGAAATAGCCACGTTGGAAAGATTCGAGGACCCAACATAAGCGGTCGTGAAGCCAGTTTTACGGTAAAAAACATAGGTCTTGGCATGTAAACGGGTCCGGTTTGTGTCATAGCTGACCTTGATTTTGGTGTTGGACAGCTGCCGCAGCTCCTCAATGGCCTTGATGTCTGTGGCGCCCATATAGGAGGTGGTAATAATGCGCAACTCGCCGCCGTTTTGGGTAAAGCTGCGTAGCTCGTCGAACAGCAGTCGCAGACCACTCCACTTGATGAAGGAGACCAGCATATCGATGCGGTCGCAGGAAACGATTTCCTTCTTCAGTTCGGTGTACATCTGTGGCTCGTGGATAGCACCGGTGAACAAAGAACTTTGGGCGATGGAGGTCTCCGGCCGCATGAGGTCCGCCTTTTCATTCAGTGTCCGGATGTTGTTTTTCCGATCCAGCAGAGCTAGCAGCTGCTCGGCACGCTCGGCCACGGTCAATGCGTCAAAATCTGCCTCCTGAGTCTCGGCCATAATGGTGGAGACAATGCGGTTGACAAGTTGCACCTGGGAATGAATATCGCCCCCCTTGTCCTTGACGTTTTGCAGCCCCTTCTCCACAATTTCCGTCACATATTTGGCCAGTACTTTGGCTGCCTCGGCCTCATCAATGCGCTCGGTCTTGCTGAGCTTATCTGTTTGGGCAAGCTCGGCGTCCAAACCTTTGTTTATGATTTGCTCATATAAACCTTTGTGGAGCATGGGAGCCTCCGAAGCCCAAATTTCAATAAAGGATCGCCTTCAATCCTTGTCGGGAGAGTTTTTCGGCGCGTTTGACAAAAAAGCGGTTCTGCTTTTCGACGCTTCCGCTTCAGAACAGAAGATTATTCAGGAAATAGGGGAACTGCTTTCTCCACCACGGCCAGTCGTGGGTAACGTCATGACCCCAGATATCGACACAGGCGCGTATTCCCTTGCAGGCAAACAGCTCCTGCACCATGCGTGTCGTGCGCTCCGACTCCTCTTCCCAGGCTCCCTGTCCGGCGCATAGAATGATGCTTCTGGCGTTATACATGGGGACGTACTGATGGTCTTCCGGCAGGTTGGAGAGGTAGTCCACAATGGAATTATCATAAAGGCGTCCGTCCATGTAGCTGCCGAAGAAATAGCGTGCGTCGTAGAAGCCGCTCAGGGCGATGACGCCGTCAAAAAGGTCAGGGCGGCGCAGGAAAGTATTCAGGGCATGAGTTGCTCCCAGACTGCATCCCGTCGTCAGGGGCGCAGCGTCACTGCCGTTAATGGCTCGGAGCCGGGGGAGAAATTCTTCCGTGATATGCCGGAACCATAATTCCTGAAGCCATGTCCGCTGAGCCGCATCTCCATGAGTCGCGTTCCAGGTCTCCCTGTCGATGGAATCAACGCAGAAAAGCTGTATTCTTCCCTGCTCAATCAGTTCGGAGACCGTATCAACCATCTGAAAATCATTAAAATCGGTACAGCGACCGCTCTGCGTGGGAAACACGACTACAGGCTTTCCGCCATGTCCGAGGACAAAGAACGGAAGTTCACGTTCAAGAATCCCGCTGTATTCCCGATAATGCCGCCCTTTCATGGTTCAGTTCTGTTCCCTGATGAATATGTGTCCGCTTACTGCAGACGGAAAAATTTTACAAAAAAAAGGAGGTCTTCTCCTCGCCTTCCGCTCCCGCACCTTCTATCCTCAATGGCCGTTATAAGCAACTCTTTTGTCAGATCTTTTCTCTCTGAAACAAAAAATAACCTCTTCTGACTTGCTGAACTCCGCTCTTTTTTTAGTCCCACAAGCTGCTGAGGGAGTGCTTTTCATCCCCTCAGACTGCCGCTTTTCAGGCGTACATCGCTTGGTGAGGGGAAACAACCGTGAGCCATGGTTAGTGCTACCCCCTTCTCTCCGGCCGCTTTCACGACTGCCTCTCCGAGGAGGGATAGCCGTTATTCGGCCGAATTATGTGAAAATTAGAACTAAACTCGCCCCTACCCAAAATCATTGCCGTTTTTTTTTTTGCTGTTCTCTTTCTCGTTGCCATCTTTGCCCCCCTACGCCATGCTTCCCGCGGTCTGTCATCAGGTCAAAACTTAAAAAATATCTAAAACCAATAAATTATCTATAAATAAACGTATTCAGGCATGTACTGTCCCCTGCTTTAACGGAACGCTTCAACAGATGAAACCGTGCAATCCGGTTTTCCGTATGTCGATTCTTTTTTTGCTTTTTCTTAAATTTTCCTCTGTCATTCTCTATGGTTAGCATAGAATTTTTCCACCAGGTTCCGACTGTTCCTCTCACCTGGCCCCTTGCGGTGCGGCAGCGAATCGAAAAAATAAAAGGCTCTGTTATAATTAGGAGTTGACACTTTCTATAAGTTTATGTTATTTAAGGCTTAACGAAAGCAAAGGAGT
>NZ_CANRLT010000090.1 GCF_947631555.1 uncultured Mailhella sp.
GCACGGAAGTGGAACAGGCGGCCGAGGCGCGGATCGCCGAGCTGAAGCAGACCGGCGCGGATCAGGTGGCCGAGGTGGAGCGCGTGGGGAAGGAGCAGACCGAGGCGGCCGAGGCGCAGGCGGACAGGGCCTGCCAGTGTGCGGCGGCTGCGGAGGAGAGTGAGACGGCGGCCAGAAAGAGTGAAGAGGCGGCGGCAGCGAGCGCGGCGCAGCTCTCCGGCTTGTGGCCCATCGGTTCTATCTATGTCCAGTATGGCGGTCAGGAGACGCCGGAGGCGCTTTTCGGCGGGGAGTGGCAGGACATCAGCGAGACCTACGCCGGGCGCTTCTTCCGCGTCGTGGGAGAAGGAACTGCGGCGTTTGGCCAGAACCAGGAGGGCGGCGCGCCGAATATCAGTGGAAGCAGCTGCGCGATGTACTGGGCTCAGCTAGGAGCGCAAACAGGCCCTTTTTCTGCGGAGTTCAGGGGCGACACTCCTGCAGTTGGCAGCACAGCGTACGGTTATAGCGTTATCTTTAATGCAAGCAAGGCTAACGCGGCATACAATCTAACTGAATTCCGCCCGATAAATCACACTGTACGCATATGGAAACGTACTGCTTAAGCCGTTCCCTTACCTCAAGGAGGTATCATGCAATACATCACCGTTGAAGACGGCATCATCACCGGGCATTTCTGCGGAAGCAAAGTGCCCGAAGGAGCTATTGAAGTGCCCGGCACCTTTCAGGGGCACGTTGGCATGAAGTTCGCCGCTCTGGAGGACGACAAGGCCACGGTAAAGCCGCTCTCGAAGCAGGTCGCGGAAAAGATTCTGACCGTGCCCGAGGGCTGGAAGATAGGCGAGGACGACAGGGAACTTCTGCGCATGGACGAGGAGGAGCTGGACGCGGCCTTTGAGAAGGAAGCCTACGCCCAGCCCGGCACGGAAAGTGTCCAGATGCTGCGCAAGTCCTTCGACCGCTACGGCAACTTTGCCCTGCATGTGCCGGACGGCTTCGTCAGGATGGCCTCCGCCCAGCCGACGGAGTTCCACACGGCGCAGGCGGACGGGACGTGGAAGCTGAACACCGAGAAGCTGGCGAAGAGCGTCCGCAGCGAGCGCGACCAGAAGCTGGCGGAGACGGACTACCTGCTGGCCACGGACTATCCGATCACGGCGGAGTCGCTGGAGGCGGTGAAGACCTACCGCCAGGCCCTGCGGGACGTGCCTGAGCAGGCGTCCTTCCCGGAAGAGGTGACGTGGCCGGAAAAGCCGCAGGTGGAAAAGGAGGCCACGGCTTGAGGGGTACTGAGGCCGAAGGCGCACGCAGCTTCCGGCGGTCTAAAGAAACTTCTGGTACGGCACGTGGAAAAGCCCGGCCAGTTTTTTTGCCGCCCTGATGGAAACAGCGCGTTTGCCGCTTTCCCATTCAGAAATACGCGCCTGTGTCACCTGCATGATTTCGGCCAGCTGCGCCTGCGTCATATCGAGCTTGCTGCGGTATCCCCGCAGGAGCATGGCCGGAGAGCGCTCCGGAAAGACTTCCTCAAGGCTGTGTGATGCTTCTGCGTCCGTATTCATAGGCAGCAGACTATGGCCGGAGAGCCTGAACAGGCCTTCCAGTCCGGCGATGACCGCCTCCGCGCTTGCCGATGGAACGCGCAGCACAATGTCAGTCAAGTTGCCGGTAGTTTGCGTTTTCATGAGAGCCTGCATAAATCACCTCGATGATTCGCACCGTATTGTCCGTTACCGTCCAGATAGCGACATAACGGGGGTTTCCGCTGTTCAGATGGCAATGGTAATACTCGCCGCGTTTGTTGCGCATCTTGCTGAAATTGCGCCAGGAAGGCTGCATGGGGCCAGACAGTTCCAGGTCTGTAGCGAGAGCCAGCAGACTGTCCTGAACAGACTGCGGCAATCGGCCTTTCTGCTTTGCTGCTCTGTGACTGAACCGTACTTCCCATGTCTTCGTGTTCATAGAAGGAATATACCATTTTTTGGGATATTGTCAAACAGGTAAACACTAACCGCCTGCTGCCGCTGGCGTTACGCAGAGAGGAGTAACCATGTCACGCATAGCCTTTCGCAACTTCACGGGCGGGGAGGTGACGCCCACGCTCTCCGCCCGCTACGACCTTCAGAAGTTCGGCACCTTCCTGCAGTGCTGCGAGAACTTCATCCCCAACCTGCACGGCGACATTGAGCGCCGTCCGGGGACGAAGTTCGTGGACGAGCTGGAAGGGCCTGCCGTGCTTCTTCCCTTCCAGTTCAACACCGAGGCGGAAAACAACTACGTCCTCATCTTCATGGAGGGCGGCATCCTGGTGGCGGACGAGGGCGGCGTCATCCCTGGCGTGCGGCTGGAAAGCCCCTACGCGCTGGAAGACGTCTACGCCATTTCCCATCATCAGGCCGCGGACGTGGTCTATCTGGCGCACAAGAAGTACGCCCTGCGCAAGCTGACGCGCTCCGGGGACGCGCCGGACTACCAGTGGGAACTTCTGGAAGTGGCGCTCAATCAGAGCCTGCCCGCGCCCGGGAAGCCCACCGTGACCTTCAAGGGCACGGCCAACGGCACGACGCTGAACTATGTGATCACGGCGGTGGACGAGGACGGCGTGGAATCCACGGCTTCCCCTGTGGGCAGCTGCAACGCCAAATTCCCCACGGAATGGGTGGTGGGCGATAACGTGACCCTCTCCTGGCAGTCCGTGCCCGGGGCCAAGGAATACAACATCTACCGCGAGAGCGCGGGCTACTACGGCTTCATCGGCGTGGCGGGCGGGACGAAGTTCACCGACCAGAACTACGAGCCGGACACGGCCATGACGCCCAAGGAGGACTGGAACCCGTTTGCGGACGGCAACCACCCTTCCGCGGTCACGGTGCATCAGCAGCGCCTGGTTCTGGCGGGCACGCGGGACAACCCGGCCTCCTTCTACATGAGCCGCACCGGGGATTACGAGAACTTCCGCAAGAGCCGTCCGCTTCAGGACGACGACCCCGTGGAATACATGCTGGCTTCCGGCTCCATCGACGACATCAGGTGGCTGGCGAGCTTCGGCGAACTGCTCATCGGCACGAGCGGCGCGGAGTACAAGGCCACGTCCAGCGGGGCGGCCATCACGCCTTCCGACGTGCAGATTTCCACGGAGAGCTACTGGGGCAGCGCCGGGCTTCAGCCCATGATCATCGGCAACAGCGTCATGCACTGCCAGCGCTCCGGGAGCCATGTGCGCGACCTCTCCTACAGCTGGGAGAAGGACGGCTACGCGGGCAACGACCTCTCGCTGCTCGCGCCGGAACTGGTGGAGACGCACAGCATCAGGCAGTGGGCCTTCCAGCAGTCGCCGGGTTCCAACATCTGGTGCGTGCGGGAAGACGGGGTGCTCCTGTGCCTGACCTATATGCAGGAGCAGAAGGTCTACGCCTGGAGCCGCCACACCACGCAGGGGAAGGTGCTGTCCTGCGCCGCAATGTGCGGAGAATCCGAGGACGTGATCATGCTGGTGACGGAGCGCGGCGGGCGGTACTTCCTCGAGCGCATGGCGCGGCGCTTCCGGGACACGGACGCCATTGAGGACGCCTTCTTTGTGGACTGCGGCAGGACCGTGCGCCGCGAGGAGGCGGATACCGAGGTCACGGGGCTGGAACATCTGGAGGGGCGGGAAGTGGCGGTTCTGGCCGACGGCAGCCCGGAAGAAGGGCATGTGGTGCGGGACGGGAAGATTGAGCTTTACTACCCGGCCAGGGTGGTGACGGTGGGGCTGAACTTCGCGTCGGTGCTGGCTCCCATGCCGGTGGAGACGGACGGGGACGGGGGTTCCACCCTGGGCAAGCGCCGGGCCTATGGCCGGGTGACGCTGCGCCTCTACCGCAGTGTGGGCGGAAGCTACGCGGCCACGGAGAGCGGCGACCTGTTCAGCCTAGCGCGGGATACTGCGTGGAAGGAGAAGACCTTCTACGACCTTCCCTTCCTGCCGGAGCGGTACGGGGAAGCCTGCCAGCCCTTCAGCGGCGACCTTGCCGTCAGCCTGCCTTCCGGCCAGGACGCGGACACCAGCATTGTGCTGAAGCAGGACAGGCCCATGCCGTTCCGCCTGGTGGCGGTGATGGCGGACATCGACTTCGGGGAGCAGTAGCCATGACGGAGATACGCAGGACGAGCTTTGACGAGCTGTCGCGGCAGGACGGCTTTGAAGCGCTGGCTGCGGCCTACGCCGAGGAGTGCGCTGTTCCCGCGCTGCCCAGGAGCCGGGCGGACGCCGGGGGGTACCGGGCGCTGGAGGCGCAGGGCGTCTATCAGCTCTTCGGGGCGTGGCAGGACGGGCGGCTCATCGGCTTTCTGGGGGTGATCCTGAATAGCGTACCGCACCATGAGGGGGTGAAGTTCGCGTCGGTGGAGAGCCTCTTTGTGGAGCCGGAGCGCAGGAAGGGCGGGCCGGGGCTGGCGCTGGTGCGGGAGGCGGAACGCTTTGCCGCGGGGCGCGGGGCGGCGGCGCTGTTCATGAGCGCACCCCGGGGCGGGCGGCTGGAACGGCTGCTCCCGCGGCTGGGCTTTGACGCGGCCAACACGGTGTTCGTCAAGGCGCTGGGCGGGACGGATGGCGGGCAGGGCAGCGGGAAGGAAGATAAGGATGTGGCGCTGCCGGTGCTGGAGGAGGCTGCCGGGCTTCCGGCTTCGGGCGGGGCGCTTCCTTCACAGAGTGCCGAAACCGTGGCGCGCATTGCCGCAGCCGGGGAGCTGGCACGTTCCTTCCCGCAGGAAGAGCTGCGGCTGGAACACGAGTTCTGGGCGGGGCTGTATGCCCGGACGCTCTTTGTGCCGAAGGGCGTCATGATCACGGGCGTCTGCATACGCATTCCCACGCTGCTCATCGTGAGCGGGGACATGCTGGCGCTGGGGAACGCGGGCTTTGAGCGCTTCACAGGCTACCGTGTGCTCAAGGGGCAGGCCGGGCGGCGGGCGCTCTTTGTGGCGGTGGAGGACACGGCCATGACCATGCTCTTTGCCACCCGGGCGCGGACGCTGGACGAGGCGGAGCGGGAGTTCACCGACACGCCGGAAGAGTTAAGGAGATAGGATGTCAGGATATTCAACGGCAATCATGCTCACGGCCACGGCGCTGAGTACGGCGGTGGGCGTGGGTTCGGCCATTCAGCAGGGCAAGGTGCAGAAGCAGCAGGCGGAATATCAGTCCGCGGTGGCGCGGCAGAACCAGCAGCTTGCCGAACAGCAGGCGGACGCCGAGCGGCGGCAGGGCTATGAGAACATGGTGACCAAGCGGCAGGAGACGGCCAAGCTCATCGGGCGGCAGCGGGCCGCAGCAGGGGCGTCGGGCGCGGCGGTGGATGAAGGCTCCAACCTTGACCTTCAGGCCGACACTGCGGCGCAGGGCGAGATGGACGCCATCAACGCCTACAATCAGGGGCTGGACCGGGCGTACAACTCCGAGATTCAGGCACAGAACTACGGCAATCAGGCTTCGGCCTTCGACATGCAGGGACAGAACTCCGAGCGGGCGGGCTACCTCAACGCGGCGTCCGCGGCTGTCGGCGGCATAGCGGACATGGGCAGCACCTGGGCCAAGGGGCTGGGGACGCAGAAGAAGACGGGCTACTGGGACAGGGCGCTTCAGCAGACGGTCTCCAAACCGCCGCGTCATTAAGGGAGGAGAGCGATGCCGATTTATGAGCCGATGGTCATCAAGGCAAGGGGCGGGGCGCTGCCGCAGTACACGCGGGACAGCCAGAACTATGTGCCGGGGGCGGGGATTTCCGCACGGGTGGACAGCTCCGCGGCGCATATTTCCGCGGCGGGGAATGACGCCGAGGCGCGGGCGCTGGCCGGGCTGGGGCGGAGCATACGCGGCGCGGCGGAAGTGGGCGTGAGGGCGTACGACGAATATTCCAAGAGCAAGGCGATTCAGGCGCTCACCGAGTACCGGCGCGAGATGAACACGGCGCTCTGGGGCGAGAACGGCATTCTGACGCAGCAGGGGGAAGCGGCGTTCAATGTCGACCAACAACGGGCAGAACGGGCGCGCAAGGCACGCGACAGGGCGCTCAAGGACGCAGGCGAGCGCACGAAGTATTATTTTGGCTTGCAGGCGGACGAGTACGACGCGGACACCTCACTCAAGGCGCAGCGGTACGCACAGGACCAGCGGACGAAGTGGGAACTGCGTACCAGCGAGGCGGCAGCTCAGGAACGAGCGGAGTTCGCTATGGATCACTACAGAGACGAGAACGCCTTTACCAAGGGGACGGGTGAATCGCTCTTCCATGTCGAGCAGGGGCTGAAGCTCCAAGGCTACAGCGGGGAAGCCCTGCAGCGCGGGATAAAGGAAGCGAGCAGCAAGATCTTCCGCGGCAGCATTGAGCGGGCGCTGGCGAACGGCGATATTCAGGGCGCGCAGCGGCTCCTGGGACGCGGCGGGGCGAAGCGGGAAGACGGCACGGCCCTGCATATGACCCTGGGAGACGTGAGCTGGGCTGAGGGGGCGCTTGCCGCCGCCCGGGACGCCCAACGCGACAAAGCCGAGGCCGAGAACAACCGCAGGGCGCGGGAGCTTCTGAAAGGCCGGGACGAGGCTCTTGCGAAGGCGCGCTTTTCCGGCGACGTGTCGGAGCTGGAACGCCTTGCTTCAGAACTTGCGGCGCTGGGCAGGACGAGAGAAGCAGAGGATGTGCGCCGCGAGCTTGAGCGCTGCGCCGGCACGCGGGAGATTCGCGCCTTTGCCGCGGACAGGCCGCTGCCCGAAGCCGCAGACCGGCTGAAACAGATGCAGGCCGAGCTTGACGCCGCACAGAGCGCCGGGGACGAGGCCAGGGCCGATTCGCTGACCGCGCAGATCGAGGCCCTGCACGAGGTGTGCCGGAGCCGCGTCCGTTCCCTCAGGGAAGACCCGGCAGACGCCGCGGAGAAGGACAGGCATTTTCAGCTTCCCGAAAACGCCACGCCCGAAGACAGAATCGCCGCCCGCCTGGACTGGCAGAGGAAGAACGGGGTGAGCGGAGCCGCCCTGAGGCCGCTGACCGTGAAGGAGGTGGACAGCCTGGCGGCGGAGTACGCCAAAGCCGCGGCTCCGGCAACGTTCCTTCACAGGCTGAAAACCAGCTTCGGCGCGCAGGGCGAAGCGGTGCTGAAGCAGCTCGCCGCCTCCGGAAAGTTCCCCGGAACCATGAATTTGATAGCCGATATGGACGAGTACTCCGGCGCACTTCTGGCGCAGGCGGTGAAGCCGGGCTTTGCCGCGCAGGCGGAGGAGCGTGCGGGCATGACGGAGCCTGACAAAAAGGCGATGCAGAACGCCGTGAGCCGCGATCTGGCTGGCATCGCCGGAACGTTTCTTGCCGCAGGGGACGGCGAGTCCGTGAAGATCATCGGCCAGGCGGCCTACGCCCTTGCCCTGCAGTACCGGCTCCAGGGCATGAGCCTGGACGAAGCGGCGGGCCGGGCCGTGTCCGAGGTGTTCACCAGCCGTTATCACGTTGTTGGCTCCTTCCGCGTCCCGAAACGCTGCGATGCCTCCGCCGTGGCCCTGGGAGTGCAGGCCGCAACGCGGGAGCTTGCCGCTTCAGGAGACGTCGCCCAGGAAACGCTGTTTCCGGAAGCCGGTTCTCTTGCCCCGGCAGAGGCTTCACAGCAGGTGCGGAACGCTTTGGAACGCCGCGGCCTGTGGGTCACCAACGGAGATGAAAGCGGGCTTCTGCTCGTTGTGGACGGCCGCTTTGTGCGCACGAAGGACGGCAAGCCCGTGGCGTTCTCTTTTGCGGAGCTGGAACGCAGGGGCGAGGCCGAAGCCCGGCATGCTGCCCCGGCCGGGGAAGCCGATCCCGAAGGCGCGATCCGTTTGTCACAGGGAGGTTTCTGATGCCGTTTTACACTGTTATCCCCCAGGTGGAAAAGGAACACGAAAGCGCGTTTTCTCTGGAACATCATGCCGTGCCCTCGCCGGCACCTGCGTCTCGGCCTGAACAGCCGCAGTCCGTGAGCTTCGGCCGTTATCTGGAAACATCCCTTGAGGACGGCTGGCAGAGCGGAGCGCTCATGACGCTGCGGCATGAGGCGCGGCTCAACGATGCCCGTTTTGGCGGCGAGCAGATTTCCGATCTGGTGGAATTGGCCGAAAAAGGCGGCTTGACCGGACTGGACGACCTGCCGGCGCTGGAAGTCCAGGGTGAGCTCTCGCTGGAAGAACAGCGGGAGCGCATTCGCGGGGCGGGTCTGGAAGGCGTTCTTGAACCGCAGGCGGGCTATAACCGGGCCGCACTGGAGCTGGATATCGAACGCAGCCGTGCCATACAGGAGCGAGCCGGCATTCTGGCAGGTGCGCCCGCGTGGATGGCGCCCTTCGGCACTGCCGTCCGCATGGGTGCATCCATGGCTGACCCCATAGAACTGGCCGTGTCCTTCATCCCTGTGATAGGTCAGCAGCGCTACCTGCGTATGCTGGGGCAGATGGGCGGGGCCTGGGGCCGTGCCGCGGTGCGCGCCGGTGTGGGTGCTGTGGAAGGTGCGGTGGGTGCGGCACTCCTCGAACCGCTCATTTTTGCGGATCGAAGCCGAACCGTGCCGGGTTACGGCGCCCTTGACGCGGTGGAGAACATCATCTTCGGAGCCGGCACGGGTGCGCTGGCCCATGCCGGACTTGGTGCGCTGGGAGAGGGGAAGCGTTTTCTGTTCGACCAGCGCCACCCGTGGGAAGTGAAGCCCCCCACGGAGGAATCGGAGGCGCTGCGCCGGGATTTCGAGGAACGCCTTTTCAGCGCCGGTCAGGAGGCCGGAGCCGAAATCACCAGAGAGCAGGCCAGGGCTGCGTCCGTCCTTTTCGACGCCCGCGCCCGGACATGGGCCTGGGACAACGGAAAGGAGACCGCGGAGTTTTATCGGCTCTACGCCCCGGACATGCAGAGCGGGAAGACCGCAGGGAAGATGGACACGGGGGAAGACCCGGGACTGTCCGCCGGAGAACCGCTTGTCCGCGCGGGCATACGCCGCAAACCGGACAGCGCCGCAGCCAGAGTGGTGAGCATCCCCGCAGACGCCGTGCCAGAGTTTGCGCGAATGAAGGACTTTGCCCTCTGGGTCAAGGCTCTGCTGGCGGAGGGCGGCGACATTACCATAGATTCCACACGGCAGACCAT
>NZ_CANRLT010000091.1 GCF_947631555.1 uncultured Mailhella sp.
CTCCCCGCAGCCCCGGGACATGGCTGTCCGCGTTCGTGACTGGCTTCTTCGCCGTGGCATCCGCTGCGAGATCCGTTCCGCGGAACTCGATGCTCCCAGACTCAGGGCTTCAGCCGCTGCCAGTGATGCCGTCCTCGTCCTTGGCGGCGACGGCACCATCATCGGGGTTGCACGCCGTCTGGCAGGGGTGAAGACTCCCCTGCTGGGCATGAACTTCGGGCGCGTGGGATTCCTGGCCGAACTTTCCGCGCAGAACTGGGAACTCCCCCTGGCCGGGCTTCTTGAAGGGCGCTGGCGGCTGGAAAAACATCTGGCCCTGCGCTGGCGCGTACTCTCAGGACAATCCGTCAAGAACGAAGGCATGGCCATCAACGATCTGGTCACGGCTCACGGCGTTGTGGCGCGTGCGGTGTCCCTGCGACTGGAAATCGACGGCGTACCCCTCTCCACCATGCGCTGCGATGGCATCATCGTGTCCACGCCCCTTGGCTCCACCGCCTACAACGCTTCCGCAGGCGGACCGCTGACGGTCCCCTCCATGAACGCGCAGCTTGTGACCCCCATCTGTCCTTTCGGCGGAGCCTGCCCGCCGCTTGCGGTTCCTTCCTCCTCGCTCATCCGCATCGCAGCCTGCCGCACGGGAGACGAAGTTCTGCTCTCCATAGACGGGCAGGAAAACCTTCCGCTGTCTGTGAGCGATGTTCTGGAAATCACCGGTTCCCCCGAAGAGCTGCAAATGCTGGTCAGCGATTCGAGCTGGTATCTGCGCCGGCTTGTCGAGCGCGGCGTTGTGACCTCAGGTCCCGGCTGCCAGACATTGGGCTGAGCGCTGTTCTCTTCCGGATCGTCACACAAGGGGACTTCCCTTCCGAGCCTTGCTGCTTCCGCTTCTCCCCTTCCGATTGGCAAACGATTCAGGACATTCGTAAACACCTGAACCGGAGAATTGCCGGACTTCTCCGCGAATACCTTGCCTTATCAGCATGTTCCAGCTATTAAAAGACATCCGTCCACCGAGGTGTCTATGTCTCTTCCCGTACTCTTTCGCCCTCTCGCCGTCCTCTTCCTTGCCGTCTTCCTGACATGCCCTCTCCCCGCATCGGGAAAGACGTGGCGGGTACTCTATGTGGAGGGCGGCCCGTATACCAACTACCAGCAGACGCTGGCATGGACAGCCCGCGCACTGGCCCGGCTGGGACTTATCGAGAACGGGGACGTGCCCGTCCCGCAGAACACGGAAAGTTCGCGCGGGATGTGGACATGGCTTTCCGAGAACGCGGGCGGCACGCTGACCTTTCTGGCGGACGGCCACTATTCCGCGGACTGGGACGCCGGCGCACGGCCTCTCATCAAAGACGCCATTCTCTCCCGCATCCGGGAACGGCGGGACGTGGACATGGTCATAGCGATGGGAACCTGGGCCGGTCTGGACATGACGCAGGAGGATCTCGGCGTACCTGTCTTCTCCATGAGCGTCACGGACGCCGTGGCCGCAGGCATCGTGGCCTCCGCGGAAGATTCCGGCAAGGACAACGTCCATGCGCAGCTCGAACCCGGGCGCTTCCGCCGTCAACTCACCATATTCCACGAAATTTTCCACTTCAAAAAACTGGGCGTGCCCTACGAAGACACGCCTGAAGGCCGCCAGACCGCCGCTATGGACGAAATCGAGTCCACAGCACGCGATCTCGGCGTGGAGCTGGTCACCTGTACCGCGCCCCTCGACCTTCCCGACGGCGACCAGGTCTTCAAGAATCTCAAGTTCTGCATCGACACACTGGCCGGGAAGGTGGACGCGTTCTATCTGACTTACAACTCTCTGCCCATGAAGCGGATGCCGGAACTCATGGAACCGCTGATTCAGGCGGGCATCCCCACCTTCGCCCAGGCCGGCCCGGAAGCCGTCGGCTACGGTGTGCTGCTGAGCCTTGCGCAGGCCAGCTTCCGGGATATGGGAGAGTTCGAAGCCGAAGCCATTGCCGCCGTTCTTGGCGGCAAGAAGCCGCGGGACATTACTCAGATCTTCGAGCCTGAACTGGGACTGGCCGTCAATCTGAAAACGGCCATGCGCATAGGCTGGAACCCGCCGCTGGAAATCCTTGCCGCCGTAGATGAAATCTACCAGCAGATTCCGGACGTCTCCAGGTGAACGGCGTGTTCCGCAGACTTCTTGCCGTGGGTGTGCCGGTGCTTCTGTGCACGCAGCTGCTCTACGGCGCGCTCATGCTTTCGGCGCTGGCACGGCAGTACCGCGAACCCGTGATACAGACCAACGGCATCGTCTGTCAGGACATCGCGGCGCATCTCTCCCTGCTGGTACGCGTGGGCAAGAGTCTGCGTCCGCAGACACTGGAACGCACACTCACCGAACGCAAGACCCGCACCTCGGCGGAAGAACTGGTCGTCACCGGCACGGAAGGAGAAGTGCTTTTCCAATGGGGGAACATACCGCTTCCCGAAGTACCGCAGAACCTCCTGCCGGTTTTCGGCCATGTGCAGTCGTTCTCTCACAACGGCCTGCTCTGGCTGACCTGTCCCATACAGGGTCACCGGGAACGCACGGCCGGACACGTCTTTCTGGCGCTGAACGAAGCGCGTCTGTTCGCGCCCGTGTCCCAGGCCGCCCGCAGCCAGGGCCTGCTCTTCCTCGGCGTGAGTCTTGGCGAATGCCTGCTCTTCGTTCTGCTGCTGCGCCGTGCCGCAGGAAAGGGGAGCGTGTCCGGCCTGCCCCAGAAACAGCTGCGCCTGTGCTTCATGGCTCCGCTGCTCCTCGGCCAGTGTCTTTTTCTCGCCCTGCTCTATCAGCCGCTCACTGGATTCTATCAGACCGAAGCGCAAAACGCCGGTGATCTGATCGGCCGTCAGATGGCCTGGGACATGGAGCGGCTTACCGGCATGGGGCTTGCCGTGGAGGACATCCCCAGCATGGAAAGCTGGCTCATCCAGCGGCAGCGGAACGTGCCCACCCGGGCTATGGCCGTGTTCGACGCCAGAGGGACACTGCATACGGCGGCCAGCCCCGAACGCAAGCTCGCCCCCGGCGAATGGCAGCAGATCCCCCGTGAAAACACGACCAGTGTAGACATACTGCATCCCGTGACAGGCAAACGGGAAGGACGTGTCAGCGTGGCGCTGGACGAAGCCGCGCTCACGGCAAATCTGCGCTCCGTGCTGCTGGACGATCTCACCCTGACCGTGGCTGCGGCACTCTTTCTCTCGGAACTCGTCTTTCTGCTCATGCCGCGAAGCCGCGGACGCACGGACATGGCGGCTCCCGCAGATCTCATGCGCCCCGCCGTCTTCCTCTGCCTGTTCGCCACGGAAATGGCCTGCTCGTATGTGGCTATACGCATTGGCGAACTGGGACTCGACCTCTTTGGTCTGCCCCCGGACGTGGTTTCCGGACTTCCTGTCTCCTGCGAGCTGTTCATGGCCGGAGCAGCCATGTTCCTCGGCGGTTTCTGGAGTCAGCGTTCCGGCTGGCGGCCCATGCTCTTTGCCGGCATTCTGCTGGCCTGCGCCGGCTCCCTGTTCAGCGGGCTGTCCGCCTCGCCGCTCCCCTTCATCATATCCAGAGGGCTGGCGGGCCTTGGCTACGGCTTCATCAACCTTGCGGCTCAGGTCTTCGTCATCGCCCACAGCTCCAGCGGCCGCCGCGCCCACGACCTCGCCTTCATGTTTGCCGGGCTGTATGCCGGTACGCTCTGCGGCAGCACCACGGGAGGACTGCTCGCCGACCGCCTGGGATACGCCGCCGTGTTTCCGGCCTCGGCGCTCATGCTTCTGCTGACGGCCGTTCTGCTGTGGCGGCTGCTGCCCCGCGAACCGTGGCAGATCGGACAGGACACCATATCCCGCAAGCTGACGCGGGGCAGCGTGACAGCCTTCCTCACCGATCGGCGCATGGGCGCGCTGCTCCTCTTCTTCATCATCCCCAACGCCCTTGTCACCGTCTGCCTGTTCCAGTTCTTCGTCCCGCTTTCCCTCAGTCAGAGCGGAACCTCTCCAGCCACCATCGGGCGGGTGTTCATGCTCTACTGCCTCATTGTCATGTTTGCCGGGCCTGCCTGCGGTATGATCACCGACCGGACGAAACACGGAGAATGGATCCTGTTCGTCTCCATGCTGCTGGCCTCCGCCGGTGCACTCACCCTGCTCCTTCCGGGCGGGCTGACGGCCGCCCTGGGTTGCGTCGCACTGCTGGCCCTCAGCATGTCCATCGCGGCCAACGCCCAGGGGACCTACGCACTGTCTCTGCCCGCAGCCCAGCGCTTCGGCAGGGCGCGCACCATGGGCTTCTACAATGTTGCCATGCGCATCGGCCAGGTACTTGGTCCCCTGAGTCTCGGCGTCATGATCACCCTGTGGAACGTCCGCATCGGACTCGCTGTGCTGGCCGGCGCGGCCGCACTGTCCGCCGTGCTCTTCCTGCTGCTCTGCCGGAAGCCCGGCAAGGAACACTGATGCCCCGCCTGCATGTCTGCCTGAACGCCCTGCGGGAAAATCTTGAAACCGTCTCCCGCGCCTGCCAGAAGGCGGGCTGCGCCTGCATGTTCGTCCTCAAGGAAGCGCCTCTGCACCCGAAGCTGACCGAAGCTGTTCTGCAAGACTCGGAAATCCGCAGCGTGGGGACGGTTGCCTGGCCGGAACTTCCTCTGCCCGTCCTGCCCGGCCGGGAACTTGTCCATCTCTGCTCTCCTTCCGCCGAACAGCTCCCCCTCGCCGCAGCCTGCCGCCGTGTCTTTGTCAGCTCCATCACCGCGCTCCGTTCCCTGAGCGCCTTTCCCGCCGCCCGGGCGATACTCTGCCTCGAAGCCGGGGACGGCAGGGACGGCGTGCCGGAAGCCGAACTGCCCGAGCTGCTGGAGCAGGCACACGCCTGCGCCGTCCCCGTGGACGCACTGTCTGTAAACTTTGCCTGCATGAGTTCCAAGGCCCCGACCGCCGCGGCTCTGGAACACGCCGCCGTGCTTGTCCGGCGCCTTCTGCCGCATACTCCCCGCCTGTCAGCGGGAGGGTCGGACATACTCGAACTTGCGGAACACACCTCCCTGCCCTGTGAAGTTGCCGAAATACGCTGCGGCACAGGCGTGATGCTGGGTGTCTATCCGCTTTCGGGCAGACCGGTTCCAGGCTGCCGCCAGGATACGTTCCAGCTTGAATCCCGTGTTCTGGAATGCCGCGTCAAACAGGGGTGCCGCCTGGCTCTGTTCGACATGGGGGAATACCACACGGCTCCGCACCTTCTGACGCCGCCGTTTCCCGGCATGGCGTTCCGCGCGTCCTCGTCCGCCTATACGTCCTTTGATGTCACCGGCTGCCCGGAATCTCTCAAGGAAGGTCAGGCTCTGCGCTTCGGACTGGAATACCGCAGCCTTTCCCGCGCACTCTCCTCCCGCGCTCTTCCCCTGACCATGACGGACGGTACCCCATGAACAGGCAAGGCAGCCTTACCCTGCGCCCGGCCGCGCCCGAAGACCTCGACGCGCTGGTACGGCTGGAGAAAAGCATCGAACACGCTCTGCCCTCACGGGACATTTTCGCCACGGACGAGCGCCCCTTCTACGAACCCATCGTGTGCGGACAGGGAAACATACTCCTTGCCGTGGACGCGCACGGAGAGCTGGCCGGGGCCAGCGTTATCCGCTTCCCAGCTCCCGACGATCCCGAACATCTGGGGCGGATTCTGCACCTTCCCGAAACGCTGCTTCGCAGCGTGCGGCATCTGGAATCCATCTTCGTGCGGCCGGAGGACAGGGGCAGAGGGCTTGCAGAAACGCTGCTCCACGAGAATATGCGGCTCACGGCGGCCTCGGGGCGGACGCTGAGCATGGCCACGGTCTGGCCCGGAAATACGGTCAGCCTGCGGCTGCACTTCCGCGCCGGGCTCTGCGTCTGTGCCTTCGCCCGAAAATACGGCGGCAGGCCCAGATTCATTCTGGCAGGCGGGCCGCAGCGCCCAAGGCTGGAAAGTGTCCCGCTCCTTATTCCTGCCGCAGATGTGGAGACTCAGCGAAAAGCGCTGGCGCAGGGGTATGTGGGCTTCAGGGTGCAGGGGGAGACCCTGCTCTACGCCAGACTGCACGGCCAGAGTCTGCTTGGGTGGCTCGAAACGCCGTAAACGCGGAAAGGCCTGCGTTATGCCTCGCGTAGGCGCCTTTTCTCTCCGTCAGGCGCGCCGGAAGCAGAGCATGGTAATGTCGTCCGACTGCGCGGCGGTGCCACGATGCTTCTTAACCGCTTCCATGACACCGCAGATCACGGCATCGGGCGTCCATCCGCGCATATGGTTCAGGCAGTCCGCAATGCTCTCCTCGCCGAAAAGCCGCCCGTCAGCGTTCATGGCCTCGGAGACGCCGTCCGTGTACAGGAGGCAGGTGTCCCCCGTTTCCAGGCGGACGCGGCAGGCCCGGTATTCCATGCCGGAAAGCGCCCCCACCAGCGGGCCGCTGGTCTCCGTGAGCGCACGCACCGGCACGGCAGGATCAGCTGAGGCCACGAAGGGCGGGCAATGAGCACCGCTGGCATAGTCCAGTTCTCCCGTTTCAGGGTCGAACAGGCCGATAAACAGCGTGACGAACATGCAGCTGGGATTGTTCCGCGCAAGCATCTCGTTGATGCGGGACATGGCTTCCGCAGGCGAAAGTCCTTCGCCGAGAGTATAGCGCACCAGCGTCACTGTCATGGACATGAACAGCGCCGCGGACACGCCCTTGTCGGAAACATCGCCGATGACGATGGCCTGCCGTCCGTCCGGCGCGGTAAAAAAGTCGTACAGATCCCCGCCGACTTCCTTGGCAGGCTCCAGAAATGCCGCTGCCGCATAGCCAGGACAGCTGAGTGCGCCGCCGGCCGGGGGCAGTATGCCCATCTGAATGTCCCGCGCGGCGTTGAGTTCGCCCTGCATCCGCTGACGCACGCTCAGGGTCTCCACAAGCCGGCTGATATTCTCGTCCAGAGCTTTGGCCATGTGAACGAAGGCCCCGGAAAGTTCCCCGACTTCATCATGGCGTCCCACGGGCAGACCACGGGTGATTTTCTCGGCCAGCCCCGCATGTTCAACACCGAAGTCCTCTGCTGCCAGTTCGCGGGCACGGCGGGCAAGCAGGCGGAGCGGTCTCGCGATGCGCAGCGCTGCAAACAGCATGACCAGCAGACTGACCGCCAGAAAGCCCCCGGCCACGCAAAGCTGCTGTGCCGCCAGCCGTGAGGCCGGAGCCGTCATCGCGCTCATGGGCACGAAGGCGGCCACATACCAGTCCATGGCCTTGAAGCGCACCAGGCGGTACATCACGTTCCACGCGCCTTCCTCGATGCCCTGAAGCGGGCCGTCCGCAGCCTTTTCGAGCCAGGACGCCGGGACCTGCTCCACGCCGGAGAGGTCGCCCTTGCCGGCCAGCAGACGGCCTTTGCCGTCCAGAACGGCCACGGACGCCCCCTGACCGAGTTCCAGATCCTCCAGCCGCTCCTGAACGGCATCCAGAAGCCGCCGCTCAAGCTGTTTCCGCCCTTCTTCCGCATTCACCAGAGGATCGGCCAGAACCAGAGTTCCTCTCCCCGCGCGGGAAAAACTCAGCAGAAAGGGCTGCGTTCCGCTCTGCTCCGGCGCGTGGACGCCCGTCACCGCAAAGCGGATATCGCGCTCTCCGTACACACCGGAAAGCATGTCGTGCAGGGACTGCCCCTTGAAGTCTTCTGTTCCCGCCGCCGTCATCACAGAGACAAGTTCGTCCTCTGCCACGGGCCGCCCGTCCTCAAAGCAGGCCATGCGCATTCCCTGGTCCCGAAGCGCCGCCTGCCAGCTCCCGAGCTCCCGCCTTCCCTCCGACTCCACCTGTTCGCGGATGAGCGC
Source organism: uncultured Mailhella sp. (assembly GCF_947631555.1). Classification (GTDB taxonomy): domain Bacteria; phylum Desulfobacterota; class Desulfovibrionia; order Desulfovibrionales; family Desulfovibrionaceae; genus Mailhella. Next base: position 7,853 of record NZ_CANRLT010000091.1, read on the forward strand.
CGCCGTCCGCCTCATGCGGTCCTTGGAGGCAAGCACTGCCTCCACCTGCGAAGTCAGAAGGTTCAGGTAACGGACGCTGATACTGTCCTCCACAAGCATGACCGTGTTGACGAAGGCTTCCTCTTCCCGTTCCAGAGTCCGTTCCAGCAGCGCCTTGTGGCTGAACCAGATGATCGGCGCTGCGGAAAAGGCCACGGCGCATCCCACGATCAGAAACATCTTGGAGCGGAGCGAAAACATCAGCTGTTTCCCCCTTCCAGCGCGCCGCCCATACGCTGCATCTTCTTCCGCAGGCCCTCGCGGGAAAGCCCGAGCAGGGAAGCGGCCCGCGCCTTGTTCCCTCCTGCCTGCCGCAGTGCCCGCTTCACCAGCAGGATTTCGGCCTCCTGAAGATTCAGCGGCAGCTCCTCTCCGTCCGCTTCTGTCCGTCCGCCATCGCTGCGGCAGAGAAATTTCTCCACTTCTCCGGAATGGAGCAGGCGCGGCGAAAGATCCCGCCATTCAATGACACTGCCTGAGGTCAATGCCGCCGCACGTTTCATCTCATTGCCCAGTTCGCGCACGTTGCCAGGCCAGGGATAGCGCAGGAGCAGGCTCTGTGCCACCGGAGACAGTGTGAGGCGTTCACGCTTCATTTCGGCGCAGTCGCGCTCAAGGAACATCTGCGCGAGGAGCAGGATGTCGTCTCCGCGTTCCCGCAGGGGCGGAACCTGAAGTTCCACCACGTCCACACGGTAGAACAGGTCCTCACGGAAACGACCCTCCTTCACAGCCTGTTCCAGCGGCACATGCGTGGCGCAGACGAGCTGAATATCCACGGGCACGGGATTCACGCTGCCCACGCGGGTGACTTCACCCCGTTCGAGCACGCGCAGGAGCTTGGCCTGATTACTCAGACTCATTTCGGCCAGTTCATCCAGAAAGAGCGTCCCCCCGCTGGCTTCCTCCAGAAAGCCCTTGCGGAAGCTCACGCCCGTGGCCACGCCTTTCTCGATGCCGAACATGGCGCTCTCGAACAACGTTTCGGGCACCGCCGAACAGTTCACGGCGATGAACGGCTTTTGGCGCCGCGGCGACTGCTGATGGAGAAAGCGTGCCACCACTTCCTTGCCCGTACCGGTCTCGCCCTGGATAAGCGTGTTGATGGGATGCTGGGCTATGGCCGCGGCCATGTCAAGAAGACGGCGCATAAGAGACACTGACTTTTATAATGACAAATGTTTGAGATTATGCTATCCTTCAAAAAAAAACGGAGGGTACCGAGATGC
>NZ_CANRLT010000092.1 GCF_947631555.1 uncultured Mailhella sp.
CTGAAGATGTCGTTGAGCAGGTCCGCCCCCGTGCCGGTGCTGGTGATGGGCAGCGCCACCGCCCGCCCCAGCTTCTCCCTGAGTTCCTGGCGTTCGGCGCAGGCCACGTCCAGCGCATCCTCTATTTCATGGGCGTCAAAGCGCGTCCCCGTGAGGTAGCGGTCTTCCTGCAGAAAGGGCATGGAGCGGTACACCGCCAGCCTGTGCCCCTGCGCCGGAGCTTCGGGCAGCGTCACCGTGCCGCCCGTGGCGCTGAGTTCCACCGCCGCCTTTCCGGTAACGTCCGTTTCCGTGCCGAACTCGTCGGCCTCCACCACGCGAATCTGTTCCGTGTCCCAGACCTTGAAGTCAAAGGAAAAACTCCTGGCCGCGCCGTTGCCTTCGTAGATGACGCGGCTTCTGTCCGTGGAAATGCTCACCATGCCCCCCTTGCCAGCAGCCAGGCGTCTGCCGTTCTGCGTTCTCTGCCCTCGCTCGCGTCCTGACCGTCCGCCTGAGGCACGGCCTGCTGATAGAGCTGCACGAGTTCCTGCACCTTGCCGGGATTGTTCTTGAGGAGCGGCACGGCGATGAGCGCGGCCAGCCTGCGGGCCATGGCCAGCACAAAGAGTTCGTCCCAGAGCGAAACGTCCTCCACGTCCACGCTGCAATCCGCCAGCGCCTGCTCCACGCTGCAGAGGATGACGGAGCGCCCGCCGTCCTCCACGATGCGGAAAGGCGCGTCCCCGGCTCCCAGGCTTCCCGCCCTGCCGCCGTGCACGCGGTGCAGCTTCAAACAGCCGTCCGGCAGTCCGTAGCAGAAGCGCCACTCCCGCGCATAGACTTCCGGCATGGGCTTTTCCGCCAGCACAAAGCGCTTCTGCGCAAAGCCGTAAGGGAAATCCCGCAGCGCCGCCCGCCGCGCCGTGTCCCAGTAGAGACCGCACTGAATGGCCTCCGGCGTGCGCTCGTCCGGCGAGGCAATGGTCCGTGTGCCGATAAAGCCCAGCGCCATGTTGCAGATGTCCAGCTTGCCCACCGTGGCCGCCATGTTCCGTCCTCCTGAATTCCTGCTGATTTCCCGCTGAATTCCTGCTGAATCCTTCTTGAAGGAAGGGCGTCCGGGAACGCCCCTCCCCGTTTCCGCGTCAGCCCTAGCCTTCGACCACGCCGCCGTCGATGTACATGCCCTTTTCGTAGGGCAGGACTTCCTCGCGCACCACGGCCGCGGTGAGCTTGCCGCCGGAGAACTCGCCCTCGGGCGTGGCCACCACCTTGATCCAGGACTTGGTCACGCCCATAGGCAGGAAGCGCCAGGCAAGGTTTCTGCCCGCTTCCATGTCCGCGAGCGCCACGGCCATTTCCGAGCCGGGCACATCGGCAAAGACCCCGTCCTTGTCGTCCGCCTGCTGGAGCTTGAAGGTGATGGACGTGCCCCCCGCCGCATCCCCGGTCACAGCCGTATACATGGGAATGGGCCCCATGCGGCCGGGCTTCTGGAAGGAGGTCAGGGCGATGGCTTCGCCGGTGATGGGGTCGGAGCCAAGCTCCTTGCCGTCAATGGAAATAAGGTTGTCGTCAAGAATCATAACTGCGTACCTCCTTACTTGACCTCGGTTTCAGCTTCGGAAATGGCGTCGCACTGGCGGATGGGACGGCCGTGCAGCACCGGGACGTTCTTCGATCCGAAGTATTCGCCGTAGGTGAGATGAACGTTGGACTTGTCGGCGGACTGGATTTCCAGACCGGTGAGCACGGACTCGGAAGCGTACCACACAGCTTTGGCGCGCATGGCTTCGGGCATCTTGTTCTTGGCGCGGATGAGCAGCGTCTTGAGGTCGACGTAGCCTTCCGAACCCGCGGCCAGCGTGAGCTTGGTGGTGTCGATGTTCACGATGCGCACCACGGAGCGCCAGTCGCGCACGGCCAGACCGATGTTCCAGGAGAACAGGTCGCCGTAGACCTCGAACTTGTAGCCGTTGCCGTCCGCCGTGGTGTACTTGCCCAGGTCCTCGTGCTTCAGCCCGGCCACGGAGTGCTTGGGGAAGAGCCCGTGCACCGTGGTCGGCCCCCAGGAAGCGAGGTAGATGGACGTGAGGTTCTTGCCCGTGCCGCCCGCGTCGATGACGTTGGGCATGTCCTTCTTGGAATAGCGGGTGGCAAGGCCGTCGAACTCGTCGGCGTTCTGCTTGTGGTCGCCGTAGAACAGGAGCTTGGCCGCCTTCTGGCGCAGGGCTTCGGTGTGCGCCAGCCCCTCGGAAAGGCGGTAGGCGTTGAAGGCCTCGGCGTAAAGCTCCTTCTCCTTGACGTCCAGCTCCATGCGGGATTCCAGCATCCCGAAGCCTTCGGTCACGCGGTTGAACTGGCTCTTGCTCACCGGCGTGCCGCGGTAGAGCCGGCGGAAGTAGACCTCGGGCAGGCCGGTGCGGATGCGGGTCTCGTGCCCGTCCGTCTTGTTGGCCTCACGGAACGGGATGTCCGTGAGGATGTCGTTGGTCTGATTCATGAGCTCGATCATGGTGGTGTCGAGCTTCTGCCCCTTGTAGAACTCTTCAATCTCGGCGAGGGTTGCGACCCCGCCCTTTTCGTAGGCCATAGATTCCTCCTGGCGTTTAATGGTTGCTGTCCTCGGCAGGGCCGTAGACCCGTTCCCAGAGCGGTCTGCCCGCGCCCGTGCCGCCTGCCCCGCTGCTGCCCACAAAGCGGTGCTCGCCCATCATGCGCCCCGCCCTGGCCAGGCTGCGCACCACGGCGGGATGGAACTGTCCCTGCGTGTCCTTGAGGAGTTTGCGCAGAGCGCCGTCCGTATCGATGGCGTCCAGCGCCCGGCGCGCCGCCGCCACGGTTTCCCGATAGTTCCGGACCGTGCCGCCGAACTCACGGTCTTCCAGAATTTCCTTGTCCCATGCCTGCCGCGTCTCACGCTCCTGCTGCTGCCGCCACGCCGTATCCTCCTGATACTGCGTGCGGTGCCAGTTGAGCACGGCTTCGGCCTGAGCGCGGGTCAGCCCCGCCCCGCGGCAGGTCTCGGTAAAGCTCGAGAGCTGCTCCTGCGGGATGGGGAAGTCCTCGGCTGCGGTCAGCTCGTAGGGCTCCGGCGCTTCCGGCTGTTTAGTTTCCCCCGGATTGCCAGCTTCCGCCTTGCCGCCCTCGGCGATGCCGTCCTGCACCCGCGGCGCGGCGTCGTCCTGCCCGGCGGCGTCCAAAGCCCCGGCGTCTTCGGCAATGCCGTCCTGCGCCTGCGGAGCGCTTCTGCCTTCATCCATACTTGCCGCGGCTGCGGCTCCTTCCTGTATCAGTTCACCTTCCAAGGTCTGAACCTCCGTTTTTTATAGTTCCGCTAAACGCTTCCTTTTTTATAGACCGGCTAAACTCCCGGCCTCGTGCTGAAGGGCCTCGTGAAAGAGCTGCCCGGCCAGTCCTTCCTTGATGCAGAGACTCAGCACTTCCAGCCCCAGCGCCCGCCGTCCGGCGTGCCAGGCCGTGGATGCCGTGTCCGCCGGAAAGTCCTGGCGCAGCACGCCGCTCTCCTCCAGCAGCCAGACCAGAAAGGACCGCCCCTCGCGGGACTTGCCCAGCACCCGCACTGCGCCCCGCAGCCGGAGTTCCTGTTCCCGGGCACGCTCTTCGGCGGCCTGCTGCTGTTCCACGGGGTCAAGCCATTCCTCCATTTACATGCCCCCCAGTCCGCCAAGGATGGTCCCCAGCAGGGTCTGTCCGTCCGCCCCGGTGGGAGCCTGCCCAAGGTTCTTGGCAGCCGCCGCCACATCCGAAACCTGCTGCGTGGCCGCCGCGGCCTGCTGCTGCGCCTCCTGCTGAGCCTGCGCTTCGGCCCGCTGCTGCCGCAGGGCGGCGATGTCGTCCTCGTCCCGCAGGCAGCTGCCCGGCATACCTATCCTGTCGAGGTAGGCCTTGCTCATGGCGTCCATGTCCAGCGTGTCCATGACCGACGGATCGGCCTGCGCCGCCTGCACCACAAAGGCCAGCCCCTGGTCGATGGCCGAGGTCGCGGTCATGCGCTGCGCCTGCGCCAGCACACTTTCAAAGGTCACGTCCAGCGCCGTGCCGTCCATGCCTTCGGGAGCTTCGGGCAGAGCGCCCCAGTCCCGCATGAGGGCAAAGGTGCGCTGGATGAGCGGCTCCAGCAGTTCCTTATGAAGGCGTTCAACCACAGGCCCGATGAGCATCATTTTCTCCTGCTGCTTGGCCTGAATCTCCGTGGCCGTGATCTGGCGGCGGTCGTCGTCGATGAGCATGCGGAAGAGGTCGGTGTACAGGCCGTCATAGATGATGCGCTCCACGTCCTTGATGCCCTGCATGGTGAAGTTCAGCGCGGCAGGCTCGGGCTGATGGATGGGCGTCACCGGGGTCATGCCCGTCCGCGTGGTATCCACATAATTGAGGGCGCTCGGGGCCAGCCGCACCCCGAAGGACTTGAGCGCGGAATCCGCCACCAGCGGCGGGTCGGCGATCTTGTGCTGCATTTCGCGCAGCGTCCTGGTCATGGCCTGGAGCATGCGGCAGTCCGGGGTCACGTCCATGGCCGGGGAACGTCCGTAGACGTCCGAACCGTTGATGTCCCAGCGCGGCGCAAAGGCCGGGAACATGTCAAAGCCGCCCTCGTCCAGCACGGAAGGCCTGCTGCCCACAGAGGACGCGCCGGAGCCTCCCGGCAGGAAGTAGACGCTGGCAAAGGGCTTGCTCTCCGGGCCCATGACCTGCCCGGCCTTCATGTCCTTGCGGGGATAGACGGCGTGCACCACGTCAAAGCGCGCCGTGCTTCCGGCCATGGCGTCGGCGGCGGAAAGGATGTACTGCGGCACGTTCTCCCCGCGGCCCCAGAGGTCCACGATCTGCCGGGCGGTCATGGAGATGTGCCGGAAGAAGGTGTCCACCTCGCCGCGTCCGTTGATGTCCAGCACGTATTCCCCGGCCCGCACCAGATGGAAATGTATGCCGTCCGCGTCCGCCGTCTCGATGAGCAGCCCCGTGCCGAAGGTGCCGAGGTCGGCGTAGAGCCCGTGGACAGCAGTGTAGAAGTTGCTCTGATGGAAGAGCACCTGCATGGTCTGCGTCACTTCATCCAGCCAGGCGTTGACCCCGGATTCTCCGCGGCCGTCCTGTTCTCCCTTGAGGACAAGGCGGAACCACGGACGCACCGGGCTGGTCATGCCGCCCTGCATACCGGCGGCAAGGGTGCGCATGGCCAGAACCCCAGCCGAGTTCACCAGCCGCGTGGCGATCTTCGGAGAGAGGTGCGCGGTGTTGTCGCTGTCCGAGCGCCAGCGGCACGGAAGGAACAGCTCGGAGAGATCGCGCCAGGCACTGTCCCAGCCGGCGCGGTCGGTGCGGAGCTGCTCGTAGCGGCGGTTCAGCTTGCTGACATCCACGGCCATGCCCTAGCCTCCCAGCGTGGTGCTGCCTTCCGTGTTGCTGGCCAGCCCGCCTGCCCCGGAGCGGTTTGTCATAATGGATGCGGAAAGCCCGCGGTTGCGCTTCTGCTTCTCTCTCTGAGCCTGCGCCGCACCGGTCGCCCCGGCGGACAGGCTCTTGGTCGCCTGCTTCTCCGGCAACGGAGCGGGTGCGGAATATCCACCTCCACCACCAAATCCCATGTTACACCTCACAGTTTTTAACGGTTTCCTCTGTGGCCAGCATGAGCACGCCGTCCACAAAGCGTTGTTTCCTGCCGTACCAGCAGGCCCCGGGCACCGTGCCCAGGATGCGGAAGCCCACCCGAGGAGCCATGCGCAGAACGTGATGGTTGGGCGCGGCCACACAGCCCAGAACGCTGGCGCAGTCCAGATGCTCAAAGCACCAGAGCAGCGCGCCGCGAACCAGCCAGTCCGCCCGGGAGAAGAAGCCGCGGTAGCCCGTCACCCCCACCAGACCGCAGCGGGTGCGCTCCTGAAAGGGAAGGAGCGTGAGCAGCCCTGCGGGAACGCCGTCAATGCGCCCCTCCAGCAGCAGCGTGTCCGGCCTGCGGCAAATCTCCAGCCAGTGCCCGGGGTCGGGCGCGTCAAACTGGCAGTCGAAGGCCCAGAGCAGGTCCTGCTCGCGCAGCCTGTTGAACACCTCCTCCCACGCCCCTTCTTCAAGGACGTGGTAGGAACGCACGCTGCCCTTCGTATCCTTCATGCTCCTTCCTGCTCCTTCATGTTCCTTCATGCTCTTCACGCCACCGGCCATGCCGCGCCTCACCAGGCGAGCGGGTCATAGGTGGTGTCCGCCATGGCGGGCCCGGAACCCACCGCCGCCACCGGGCTGTAAAAGGTCAGGGCCAGGGAATCGGCACGGTCCGGGGAAGCCAGGCCGCGCTTCTTCATGTCTTCTTTCTTCTCCAGCTGCAGCGCTCCGGAGGAGGTGAAGCCGTACTCCACCCCCGTGAGGTCCTGCTTCAGGTCGCGGTCGCCGGGCGGCAGGAAGGCCAGGCTCAGCCAGTCGCGCATCTCGCCCCACATCTCGGCACGGCGGTTGGCGTACTTCGCCGGGTCAAGGGCACGGGCTCCGGCCTGAGCGTCCACCACGGGAATGCCGAGCTGCCGCAGCCTGTCCACCACACCGGCACCCACGCCCACCCCATCCACAAAGACGGCCTGAGCGTGGCGCTCCGTGTAGTGCTGCGCCACCAGTCCCGCCACCCGCATGGTGTCCATGTCGCGGAGCACGATCTGCGGTTCGCAGAGCAGCCCGCGGCGGAAGGTGATCACCGTGCTGTCCGAGCCGAAGCGCGCCACGTCCACCCCCATGACCAGCGGAGCATGGGCGTAGGCCGAAGCCTGCGGACGGCGCTCCATGGCCTCGTCCACCAGGGCCACGGGGATGAACTGCGTCTCCCCGGCACTCGGGAACTCGCCCAGCACGCGGACCTTCACGAAGTCGGAATCCGCGCCGTAGTCGTCTATCCACTGCTGGAGCTGCGCCTTGTTGGTCATGCGGGCCGTGCGGCTGTCGATCTGACGGGTGTGCCAGCGGTGCCGGAAGCGGCCGAAGCACTCCCGGAAGCGGCCCGTGTTGCGCGTCGGGTTGCCGAAGGCGCACCAGATGATTTCGGTGTCGGCGTCGGTGAGCGCGCCTTCCGAGACTTCCCACACCACGTCCGGGATGGCGGAGGCCTCGTCAAAGATGAGCAGGACGCGGCGGCCCTGGTTGTGCAGTCCGGCGAAGGCTTCGGTGTTGCGCTCCGACCACGGCGTCATGTCCACGCGCCAGGTCTTTTCGTGGCCGGGCTGATTGCTGATGAGCGCCGTGGCCGTGCATTCAAACCAGGTGCGGGTGAGGCAGAGCCGGTGCCACTTGGCCAGTTCCGCCCAGGTCTTGGTGCGGAGCTGGTTCTCGGTGTTGGCCGTGACCACGCCCCTGGTGTCAGGGAAGGTGGAGACCGCCCAGAGGATAATCCAGGCCACCAGGGCGGACTTGCCCACGCCGTGCCCGCTGGCGACGGCCTCCTGTATGGAGGTGGTCAGGGATGAGCCGGACTGCAGGGACGCGCCGATGTCCTCCAGCACCTCCCGCTGCCAGACGTCCGGCCCGTCGGGAAAGGCCGCCAGCTCCCCCTTGCCCCAGGGAAAGGCCAGCAGCACGAAGCCGAGCGGGTCACGCCCCACCGAACCCATCAGGGTGATCAGTTCTCTGTCTGAAGTGTCCATAAAAAAACTCCTGCCCCGGCACCTGACCGGGACAGAAATCAGAAAAACATATCTGCGTTGCGCGGCACAGACCGGAGCGGGAAAAAGGCAGAAAAAGGCAGGAAAGGCAGGAAAGGCATCTTGTTTTTCCTGTCGGAAAAACGCTTAAGAGCGCCGAACTTCCAGTTCGGCGAAAGGCACCCTCCGGCCACGTCTGACGGGATCGCGCCTCGTGCAGCTTGACCTTCCCCGCTCCGGCGGCGTGACCATGTTTGCCGGCAAAGCCGGACAAACACGCCGCCTCCGCTATCTGCTCGCTACCGCTCGCTGCTCCGCAGGTTGAGGAAGGGAGAGCAAATCCTTGACCGCCGGAGGCACGGCGCGTGCGCCGTTGATAGCGAGCAGGCCGCGCGCAATCGGGCTTTGCCCGTTGCGCATGGCTGCGGCCAGCGAGCGGGGTGGTCATCGTCGCTCCAAACGCGCTACCGCGCGTGCCTCCGGCGGTCTAAGGAAGGGAAAGGCAAGTAAGCAAACGCCTGGGGGCGCACGCGCCGCCGGAGCGGGGAAAAGTCGGCTTGCCTTTTTGGCAGACTGTGTTTAAAGTACGCTCAATAAGGGAGAAAACCATGACCACCGCGACTTTTGACACGCTCGGCTATTTCGGAAAGCTCAAAGCCGCTGGTTTCACCGAAGAACAGGCCAGGGTGCAGGCCGAAGTTCTGCGGGACACGCTGGAAAAGTACGATGATTCCAGCCGCAGGGAACTCGCCACCAGGGGAGACCTGCGCGAAACCGAGCTGCGGCTGCTCACGGAAATCGAAAAAAACAAATACGCCCTGCTCAAGTGGCAGATCGGGCTGGCCCTTGCCATCATCGCCATCATGGCCAAGGGCTTCGGCTGGCTGGGCTTCTAGACGGGAGAAAACCATGACCACCGCGACTTTTGACACGCTCGGCTATTTCGGAAAGCTCAAGGCCGCTGGTTTCACCGAGGAACAGGCCAGGGTGCAGGCCGAAGTTCTGCGGGACACGCTGGAAAAGTACGATGATTCCAGCCGCAGGGAACTCGCCACCAGGGGAGACCTGCGCGAAACCGAGTTGCGGCTGCTCACGGAAATCGAAAAAGTCCGCGGGGAAGTCGAAAAAAATAAATACACTCTGCTCAAGTGGCAGATCGGGCTGGCCCTTGCCATCATCGCCATCATGGCCAAGGGCTTTGGCTGGCTGGGATTCTAGAAGGAAGGCAGCCATGCCCGGCACGGCTTTTGACACGCTCCCTTCCTTAGACCGCCGGAGGCGCGAGCGGTAGCGAGCTTGGAGCGACGAGATTTTCCCCGCTCCGGCGGCGTAACCATGTTCGCAG